>CALDNY010000041.1 GCA_937914685.1 uncultured Kordiimonadaceae bacterium | reverse complement strand
ATGCCTTCGCGTCGGGCGGTTCTGTTGGGTATGATCATAAAAAAATGGGCATTACCGCTCGTGGCGCCTGGGTTAGTGTTCAACGACATTTTCGCGAACAAGGCATTGATGTTCAAAAAGACAATATAACCGTTGCCGGTATTGGCGATATGTCTGGTGACGTTTTTGGCAATGGATTATTATGTTCTAAGGCCGTAAAATTAATCGCGGCTTTTGATCATCGCGACATTTTTATTGATCCAGACCCTGATCCTGCCCTCTCCTACGACGAACGCAAACGGATTTTTGACCTGCCCCGTTCTAGCTGGGAAGATTATAATAAAAAACTCATCTCAAAAGGCGGTGGTATTTATAGCCGCCGCGCAAAATCAATTCCTTTAAATGCACAAATGAAAGAATTATTTGGCTTTGACGATGAGACTAATTCGGCGACACCAAGCGATCTTATTCGTGCGATCTTAAAATCGCATATTGACCTGCTTTGGTTTGGTGGAATTGGTACTTATGTTAAGGCCCACAGTGAAAGCAATTCACAAGTAGGGGACCGTGCCAATGATCTTATTCGTATCAATGGTAAAGAGCTTAACTGTAAAGTGATCGGCGAAGGCGGCAATCTTGGTTGCACACAACTCGGACGGATCGAATATTGCTTAAATGGTGGTATGATGAATACCGATGCGGTTGATAACTCCGCTGGTGTTGATTGTTCTGATAATGAGGTCAATATTAAAATATTGCTTAACTCTATTGTTGCGGATGGCACCTTAACCGTCAAACAAAGAGATAAATTATTAGAAGCCATGACCGACGATGTAGCCGAGTTGGTTCTTCGGGACAATTATCTTCAAACACAGGCTATTAGTTTGGCTAAATCAAGCAGTGTACGCCAACTTGATAGTTTTATTCGTTATCTTGATGAACTGGAAAAATCCGCCAACCTTGATCGGGAATTGGAATTTTTACCCAATGATGAAGAGCTGGTTGAAAGAGAAGAACACGCCCTTGGCTTAACGCGGCCAGAAATTTCTGTGCTAATCGCCTATACCAAAATGTCATTATTTGATAGTCTCGTCGCTAGCGATATTCTTGATGATCCCTATTTAGAGAAATTCCTGTTTAAATCTTTCCCTAAAAGATTAAGCGATCAATATAAAGATGCCATGAGAAACCATCAGTTGCGAGGTCAAATCATTGCTAAGGTAATTTGCAATGACATTGTCAATCGCGGCGGCATTCAAGCGATTAAAGAAGAAACAGGCGCAAGCGGTGCTGAAATTGCCCGTGCGGCAATTATCACCAGCGAAGTTTTTGAACTGGATAGCTTATGGGATCAAATTGAAAGTCTTGATTATAAAGCCTCTGCAACCATACAAATGTTAATGCTTATGGATGTGGAAGAATTTGCCCGTCGTCAAACCATTTGGTTCTTGAATAATACGGATAGCAGATTACCAATTTTGGATATTATCAACAATTATAAACCTGGCATTATTAAATTATTCAAAATGAATACGGTGGCGGAAAATTCTTCTGATGAAACATTCATGAATAAAACCCATATGTACACAGAGCAGCATGTTGATCAGGATCTGGCCCAACATATCGCTAGTCTTGATATTAAAACCGCCGCTTGTGACCTTGTTCAAGTGGCAAAAGAACTTAATATTGATGTTACGGATATTGCTAAAGCCTACTTTATGCTCGGTAATAAACTAGGGTTTGACTGGTTGCGCAATCAAGCAGAGCTTGTTGAAACTAGTGATCATTGGGACCGCCTTGCGGTTAATAGTATCCTTGGCGACCTTCAGGATCAGCAGAAAATATTAACACGAACAACCCTTAGCGGCTGTAAAGGCAAAGATACTCTTAAAGCCGCAGAAAAATGGGTCGCGAATAATCAGCCTGCCACGGTACGCGTGAACAAATTACTACAGGATTTCCAAAACTCTGGGCAGCTTAATGTCACCAAAATGGGGTTTGCGGCACGACAAATAAGAAATGTGGTGGTAGATTAATAGATATATTTAATATATTCTTTTAAGGAGCCAATTTAACCGTTGGCTCCTTTTTAGGATAAATTATGACCATAAAATTTAATAATCTATATGCATCTCTCGGAGAGGCTTTTTATGCCTCCCTTGATCCTGACCCTCTTCCTAATCCGCAAAGTGTCATCTTAAACGAAGATGCGCTCGGCCTTATTGATTTAACAATAAATTCTTTTAGCGATGAAGACTTGCGCGACTTTCTTAGTGGCTCTTTGATGCCAAAGGGCTCTGAGCCATTGGCAATGGTTTATTCTGGCCATCAGTTTGGTGGATATTCGCCGCGCCTAGGCGATGGTCGCGGGCTATTAATGGGCCAAGTGAGAAATAAAACCGGGGAGCTTTGGGATCTTCATTTGAAAGGATCAGGAAAAACCCCCTTTTCCAGAATGGGCGATGGACGCGCCGTTTTAAGGTCATGTATCCGCGAATATCTTGCCAGCGAAGCGCTTTTTGCCTTAGGTATAGCAACCACCCGCGCCTTAAGCATTGTTACCAGCGACGAACCAGTAAGACGCGAAACCATTGAAAACGCATCAATGCTGATGCGATTAAGTCGTAGCCATATCCGCTTTGGTTCCTTTGAATATTTTTCATATACAGAGCAGCATAATGAGCTGAGACAACTTTGTGATTACACTATACTAAACCATTTTCCTCAATGTTCTGAACAAGATAACCCCTATGATGCGCTGTTATTAGCGGCCACAGAAAAAACCGCCCTGCTGATCGCCCATTGGCAAGCCTTTGGTTTTGCCCACGGGGTTATGAATACCGACAACATGTCGATTATCGGACAAACGTTTGATTATGGCCCTTACGGCTTTATGGAAAGCTATGATCCTTATTATATCTGTAATCATTCTGATGATCAGGGTCGTTATGCCTTTTGCCAACAACCGAATATTGGTTATTGGAATTGCCAGGCCTTGGCCCAAGCTTTAAGCCCTCTGATCAGCAAAGAGGGACCAGAAAAAATGCGCGCGCTTTATCAAGAAACCTATAATCAATGCTACCACGGCCTCATGGTTAGAAAACTCGGCCTTACAAAACCGCACCCTTCTGATAAACAGCTTTATGAAGACCTGCTTGATCTTTTGGAAGGAAATAAGATTGATTATAGCAACTTTTTTCGCGCCCTAAGCCATTATAAGATTTCTGAGGATGCGTCCTCCCTAACCAATTTACAAAGTTGTGCCAATAGTTTCAATCCATGGTTTATGCGTTATAAAGAAAGGTTAATAAGCGAAAAGTCGTGCCAAGAAACACGCCATAAAAATATGTGTGCTATTAATCCAAAATATATATTGCGAAATTATCTGGCACAACGGGCTATTCAACAAGCTGAAATGGGCGATTATCAGGAACTCACGCGGTTATTTATGGTCTTAAAAAACCCATACGCTGAACAACCCGACCATCAAGCTTATGCTGCCGATACACCGCCTTGGGGTCAAAACTTACAAATAAGCTGTTCTTCCTAGCCGCTTAATGGCGGAAATGTCTCATTCCTGTAAGAGCCATGGCGAGTCCCATCTGATCGGCTGCGGCGATAATTTCTTCATCGCGAATAGAACCGCCAGGCTGAATAACCGCCGTCACCCCTGCTTCGGCAGCGCTGATCAGGCCGTCCGCAAAGGGGAAAAAGGCATCAGAAGCAACAACGCTTCCTTTCGCCATATTATAAGGTAGTCCCGCCGCCTCGCTGGCATCTTCCGCCTTACGAGCGGCTGTCCGCGCGCTATCGACCCGGCTCATTTGGCCGGCACCAATGCCCACAGTTGCGCCATTTTTCACATAAATAATAGCATTGGATTTCACGTGCTTACAAACCGTAAAGGCAAAAAGTAGATCTTCTAATTCTTGCTCTGTTGGTTGGCGTTTAGTGACAATTTTTAAGTCGTCTAAGGTAACTACACCATTGTCACGCCCCTGTACCAGAAAACCTCCGGCGACTGTACGAATGGTTTGGCCGATGCTGCGCGGATCCGCAATACCGCCCGTCAATAAAAGGCGTAAATTTTTCTTAGAGGACATGATTTTTAAAGCCTCTTGATCGGCGTCCGTAGCAATTACCACCTCTGTAAAGATTTTGGAAATTTCATGGGCTGTTTCCGCGTCAAGCGGGCCATTCAAGGCAATAATCCCGCCAAAAGCACTGGTTTGATCACAAATTAAGGCTTTATTATAAGCATCAATATAATTGTCGCCACGGGCAACTCCGCAAGGATTGGCATGCTTAATGATGGCAACCACGGGTCCTTCGCTTGGGTCAAACTCGCTGACAAGCTCAAAGGCCGCGTCCGTATCATTTAAATTATTATAGCTCAGTTCTTTACCCTGAATTTGTCTTGCCGTAGCAATTCCACAACGCGGCTGAGCACTTCTAGCGGTATAAAAGGCCGCGTCTTGATGGGGGTTTTCACCGTAGCGCAGTGTTTGCCGCCTTTGCGCCGTAATATTCAATCGTTCTGGGTAAGTATCGCCAAGCTCGCTGGCAAACCACGCAGAAATTGCCGCATCATATGACCCGGTACGGCCAAAGGCTTTAGCGGCCAACTTTTTACGGAGCTCGCCTGTTGTCGCGCCCGCATTTTCTTTCATTGATGTCATAATTTGTTCGTAATCTTCCGCCTCAACCACAACTGTGACAAAGGTATGGTTTTTGGCGGCACTACGGATCATCGCGGGGCCCCCAATATCGATATTTTCAATACAAGTAGCAAAATCAGCTCCTCGTTCCATTGTTTCCTCAAAGGGGTATAAGTTGACGACCAATAAATCAATAGCGCCAATATCATGATCGTTCATAGATTTAACATGCTCATCATTATCACGAAGTGCGAGCAACCCACCGTGGATCATTGGATGCAGAGTTTTAACGCGACCATCCATCATTTCTGGAAAGCCTGTATGCTTGGCAACCTCTGTCACGGCAATGCCTGCATCAGCAAGGGCTTTTGCAGAACCGCCCGTTGATAAGATTTCAACCCCTTGATCAGCAAGAAATTGTCCAAACTCTACCAATCCCGATTTATCGGAAACAGAAAGTAAAGCGCGTTTAATGGGTTTTAGGGTTGAATTATTCATGGAAGATCTCTTTTTTTAACAGTATATTTGATAACATTGTTTCATTTGCGCGTGGTAATAGACTTTAACAATTTACGCAAGAACTATTCCGCTTTATCGGACATTGAATACAGACTTAATGACCATAGAACTTTAGTTTGTACGGCTTGCGTATTTTCAGACAAAACGATCTGATGGCTTTGCGATATCGCGCCCCCTTCGCCAAAATAATCACTTTCTTCTAAGGCAAGATTGACGTCTTTGGTCCTGAATATCCATTTTTCACCATTACCAAGTTCAATTAAAACTGTTGTTTCATCGTCTCCTACACTGCAAACAACGCTCGGATGCAAATGAAATCGGATATCAAACGGTAACGAGCCTATTTTATCTTCGTCGGTCGTGCGCTTAAGAATATCCTCGCCGCGAATATCATCACCACGTTCATTGACATAAATAAGGCGCCTATGAGAAAGGCCGAAAGGTTCCGCATATCCATTATGGCTAGCTTCCAACAGAACATGATTGTTTTCTTCGTATCTTTGGCTTGTGATACTGGTGATGCCACGACCAATTAAGCCATCATCACGAATTTCGCTATTATTGTAATTATTAAGGATCAGGGTCGAATGGGCGCGGGTTGATCGTGATGACAAAAAGAGTGTTTGGTCTTTTGTTTCATCAATAAAGCCCGCATCGCCACAATTGACGATCATTCGCTGTGTGCCTCTGCTCATTTCAAAGGACAACGCGCCAACATGACAGGCTCGGCTTAATTCAAGAGCCGCTGGCGGCCCCACATCTTGCAATATCACCGTTTCACCATTTTCTATTCGGCAAAAGCCGCTTTGCTCTAGGCTGTGTCTGGGCGCATCTGTTGATAATTCGTCCTCATTAAATTTTAGCAATACTGAGAAAATATCTTCATTATTTTGAATATAGGCTCCGTTAAAAAGTGCGAGTTTGCCATCCCCGTGGATCATAGAACGAAGGTTTCCCGCCATTCGCACAACCGCTTTTTCTAATTCATTTGGTGGTTGAATATCCCTTTTTATAAAAGATGTACGTAGTATCTCCATATTCATAAAAATTTTGAGAAGTTCATGAGGGTTTCTGCTTCTTAAGCCCCCATCAACTAGGATTTCTTTGCCGATGGCAAATTTAAATAAAGCGAGACCCTCTTTAAACCACTTTTCTCCGTCTGGCAGATAAAGACCCGAAAATATCAAGCCAAGAATCGCTTGCAACCCATCGGGGCCATCAGGAAAGCTCGACGATAGTAGGAAAAGGTGTCTTGCACTACGCGCTAAAATATCAAGCCCCCTGCTTCGATAAATCAGTTCCTCACTATCCATAATCAGGGGTGCGTAAACCAACCAATTAATAATACGCCGTCCAACAATGTCGGCCCGCCAGGAAATTTCCCCCCACTGGGTATTCTGTTCAATCCATGTTTCAACCAGTTCTTCTGCGCGGCTTTTTGCGCTCGCCCGATCGACAGCCTGGTTTAAATCTTTTAGCCAGTCAAATGAATGAAGATATTCTTGCCATTTTTCATTGAGGTTATCAGCAAACCAAATTTCGCCTTTCGGCCAATGATCTTGATCGTGGTTTGGATTTTCAAGAATATGCCCGCCCGCAATAAATTTTTGCCCTACGATCTGCGTGCCTGCGGTTACAGAGCCTGGCCACAAATCTTGTGGTGTGCCAAGAAGCCTTAAAGGATGCTTACCGCGCAAACTTAAATCATGATAAAAACTACTGTGCTTTGCCCTATTCATTGCGTTAGCAATGGGGTTATTCATCTTTTTGCTTGATGAAGATGCTGATTTACGGCGGAGTTGGGCCATTTAAAGAATTTTCTCCAGAACGATAAACTGACTATCATGACTGTAGCATAAGTTCCTGTAAAATTTATAGCTGTAAATTATAATAAATAACAAGAGATGAGGTTATTTTCCCCGCAACGCTTTGATGTTTTCAGCATATTTATCAGGGCCGCCGACAAAAGTTGCCGTCCCTGCCACTAAAACATTTGCGCCTGCGTCAATAGCACTTTGCGCCGTATCCATATTAATTCCCCCGTCCACTTGTAAATCAATGTGACGGCCTTGTTTTTCGATCATCTTTCTGATGGTACTAATTTTATCCAGCGAGCTTGCTATAAATTTTTGTCCGCCAAAGCCAGGATTTACGCTCATCACCAAAACGAGATCAACCATATCCATTACATGCTCAATCATGCAGGGCGGCGTTGCGGGGTTTAAAGAAATTCCCGCTTTCTTGCCTAGGGATTTTATAAATTGCAGGCTACGGTGAAAATGGGGTGTTGCCTCAGCATGAATAGTAATAATGTCTGCGCCGGCGTTGGCAAAACTTTCAATATAAGGATCAACAGGTGAAATCATTAAATGAACATCAAATATTTTATCGCTATAGCCCCTTAGGGCTTTAACAACGTCTGGGCCAATCGTGATATTGGGAACAAAATGACCGTCCATAACATCAACGTGAATATAATCCGCCCCAGCCGTTGTAATAGCGGCAATCTCTTGTCCTAAATTGGCAAAATCTGCTGATAATATAGAAGGGGCTATTTTAATATTAGATGTCATCTAAAATCCTTTAATTTCATACCTTTAAATTTTTACCAGACGAGAAATAAAAAAGCCATCGATCCCACCGTCATAGTGATGCGGCAATGTCTGAACATCGCCTGTTTGTAATATTGCCTGCTCTAATTTAGGCATTTCTTGCATCAGTATCATTTTTCGTTGTAACGAGCGATCTCGCTCCAGTAAAGCATTAATCTGATCCGGCCCTTCTCCTTGTTCCATTGAGCAGACACTATAAACCAATATGCCGCCCGGATTAAGAAGTTTTGTCGCATGATCAAGCATCTTAGATTGTATGATCATCATTTCTTCTACATGCCTTTGTTTTCTGGTCCGTAGAATTTCAGGATGCCGGCGTATGGTCCCCGTTGAAGAGCAAGGCGCATCAAGCAAGATAAAGTCATATTTGCATTCAGGCGTAAAATTTAAAACATCTGATTCTATGGTCTCAACTTTTAAATTAAGCCGGTTCATGTTTTCTTTTAAGCGACTTAACCGCCTATGGGATAAATCAACAGCGGTGACAAGGCAGCCAATGGCTGCGGATTGAGCCGCTTTACCGCCAGGGGCTGCACATAAATCTAACACACGGTCTTTCGGACTTGCGTTCAAAAGCTTCGCTGGCAAGCTTGCCGCCAAGTCTTGAACCCACCACATTCCAGTATTATAGCCTTCTAGTTTTGTAATCTTTCCCGCTTTATAGAGACGAAGTCCCCCTGATGGTAAAATTTCCGCCTCAAGCTTTTTCGCCCACTCGGCCAAATCAAGTGACGGCATTACACTGATATCAAGGGGCGGCTCTGATAATAGAACGGGTATTATTTCTTTAACCACGGCTTGGCCGTAACGCTGATCCCAACTTTCTAAGAGCCATTTGGGTATATTTAACCGTGTATTGCCAAATTTCTTTATAAAAGTATCGTGCTCACGATCAATTTTGCGCAAGATGGCATTTACAGTATTTTTCAAATATCTAAGTTTTTTCGGGACAACTTTTCCCATAAGATTAACGGATGTATTAACCGCAGCATAGGCCGGAACTTCGCTAAATAGAAGTTGGGCGATCCCTAGCCGCAAAACGTGACGAACTGACATTTGCGTATTGCCAAGTTTCGTTTGTGTACAATGGTCTATCATTTTATCAAGTTGTCCAAGACGTCTTATGCAGGCGGTCGTAATATGACGAATAAAACCCCTGTCTTGAACAGAAATATCTCGTTCATAATCACGGATCACCTCTTCAATCGACGCCTCTAAGGTAACGCCATCATCAAGCACTTTTTTAAGGATAAAATAAGCAGCTTGCCTGCTCAGCAGTTCATTTGTCATATATTGTTTCCACAGATTATAACGGCAAGTAACACACGCCAGACATTTTGCCAAGCCGTAGATTTTTCTTCACACGCCCCCCAACTAAGTTTAACATCATATTCTATATTAATTTGATACAAGATATTATCAGGAACACCCCTATGACCAAGCAAAAACCACAGAGCAAAAACGACAAACCGCCGAAAGAACCCCAAAAGATTGCTCCCAAGGAATTGGGCGGTCGTCAGGGGCCTGACCCAGTACGTTACGGCGATTGGGAAAACAAGGGAATTGCCTCCGACTTCTAAGCTCTTCTATTTTAAAAAAGTGATATCAATGAATTTTTTAAGTGAATATGAACAACTACTCCGCCCTGGAATATTTTTAGGCCTATTGATTATATTGGCAGGTGCCGAATTTCTCTTTCCTTTGGCAAAGCGTAAATGCAGTCGACCATTACAATGGTTCACCAATTTATCAATTGTTGTGCTTGATAGTATAGCCTTAAAGCTGCTTTTCCCCTTACTTGCGGTTGGGATCGCACAATATGCCACCAACAATCATATTGGATTGTTTAATCTCATTGATTTAAATTATTATGTCGTGGTTATTTTATCGCTACTGCTGCTAGATCTTCTTATATACGCACAACATGTGCTCATGCACAAAGTCCCTTTATTATGGCGCCTTCACCGGATGCATCATACAGAAATCGGCCTTGATGTCACATCGGCTGTACGCTTCCACCCCATAGAAATCATCCTTTCCATGCTCATTAAAATGCTTTTCGTTTTAATCTTGGGAATTCCTGTTGGCGCTGTTATTTTATTTGAAATCTTATTAAACGGCCTGGCCTTGTTTAATCATAGTAATTTAAAACTGCCTGCGACTTTAGAAAAATTTCTGCGCCTCTTCATTATCACACCAGAAATTCACTGGGTGCATCATTCTCAGATCGTATGTGAAACCAACAGCAACTACGGATTTAATTTATGCTTTTGGGATAAAATTTTCTCAACCTATAATGATCATCCGACACTCTCATATCAAAAGATGGAACAAGGCTTAAGCGAATTTGGATTAGAAAAACCGATCTCTCTGCCAGAACTACTCGTGTCACCCTTCAAAGATTATTCAAACCAAAAGGAATAAATTCCGAATTAAACTTAGTTTTGGTTCTTTTTAGGCGGACATTGATCATAACATCGCCCGCTGCGGTTGGTTTCTTACATAAAGCCCATCTCTAAACGGGCGGCTTCACTCATCATTGACATATCCCACGGCGGCTCCCACACCAATGCCACCTGAACATCGCCGATACCGGCAACTTCACGAACCCGAACTTCAACTTCGCCCGGCATGGTTTCTGCCACTGGACAGTGAGGCGACGTCAGTGTCATGCTGATCACGACATCCGCAAAATCATTAACATCAATATCATAGATAAGACCCAATTCGTAAATATTTACGGGGATTTCCGGATCAAATATTTCGCTAATTTTATCCGCGGACAGACTTTTAATTTTCTGTTTTTCGTCGGCAGAAATCGGCGCACCGCGATTTATGGGCTTGGCTTCGGGCTCAACTTCAGCTGCTGCTGCCGTTTTGTTATTTTCATCCGGTCTTTGGTTTAAAAATCCATCTAAAAAACTCATTTTCTTCTATCCTATTTACGCAAAAATTCTATTAACTTTATGAAGTCCGTCTATCAGCCGATCAATATCGTCTTTGGTATTATAAAGACCAATTGACGCACGCGCAGTAGCCGGGATATCCATAAAATCCATAACAGGTTGGGCGCAATGATGCCCTGTGCGAACGGCGATACCATCTTGATCCAAAATTGTGCCAATATCATGGGGATGAGCCGCTTTCATTGTGAAAGACAAGATTCCAGCCATATGGTCAGCTCTACCCCGTAGTTCAACCCCCTCAACGGTGGTAATTTTCTCGAGAGCATAATTAAGCAAGGCTCGTTCATGGTCATGAATGTTTTTAAAACCAAGGCTTTTCAGATAATCAATGGCAACGCCTAGCCCTATTCCACCAACAATATGCGGCGTGCCGGCTTCGAATTTATGAGGCAAGTCATTAAAGGTTGTTTTTTCAAACGTCACCGAGCGGATCATATCCCCGCCACCCTGATAAGGCGGCATTTCGTTTAATAATTCCTGTTTGCCATATAAAACGCCGACCCCGGTAGGACCATAAACTTTATGTCCAGAAAACACATAAAAATCAGCGTCTAAATCAACCACATCAATTTCCATATGCGGTAAAGCCTGACAGCCATCAACAACTACCAACGCCCCGACCTTATGAGCAGCTTTTATAATTTCTTTAAGCGGCGTGATCGTACCAAGAGCATTTGAAATATGGGTAATGGCCACTAATTTCGTTTTTTCGCTTAATAATTTTTCATAGTCATCAAATAAGAAGTTACCCCGGTCATCAATGGGGCTAACGGTTAAGGTAAATTCTTTTTCGTCTTTGAGCATCTGCCACGGCACAATATTTGAATGATGCTCCATTTGGCTTAAAATAATTTCATCGGCGGCTTTTAAATTTTTCCGACCCCATGTTTGAGCAATCAAATTTATAGCCTCTGTTGCACCACGAACAAAGATAATTTCTTTTTCCGATTGGGCGCCAATATGATTCTGCACCGTTTTGCGGGCTTCTTCATATTTTGCCGTTAACGCTTGCGAGAGGAAATACCCGCCCCGATGAATATTGGCATATTCATTTGAATAACAGTCCTTAATGGCCTCTATTACGCAATTCGGTTTTTGTGCACTGGCCGCTGTATCAAGAAAAGTCAGTGGATGTCCGTAAATTTCCTGCGTAAAGATAGGAAAGTCACGGCGCACCTCCTCCACATTAAAATTAAGAGCAGGTGTGAGGTTTTTCTCTGATGGGACAACGTCACTCATTTATAGTTCAGCCTCCAGCCATTTACGGGCTAAATCAAGATACTTACACTTTACAGGCTCCAAAACAACGTCTTCATAAACTTCGGCGATAAAGGCTTCTACCAATAATGCCTTTGCCGCCGCTTGATCTAACCCACGCGTCTTTAGGTAAAATAGGGCTTCTTGATCAAGTTCGCCGACGGTGGCACCATGAGAACATTTCACATCATCGGCATAGATCAATAATTCCGGCTTACTATTTGCCTCTGCGCCTCTTTCTAAAATCAGATTTTTGTTGGATTGGTTTGCATTGGTAAGCTGCGCATCTTTGGCCACATAAACTTTTCCTTGAAAAGCCGACTTTCCGCCCTTGGCCAAAACGCCTCGATAATTCTGTTCGCTGTCACATTGTTCGACCATATGTTTGATATGGGTAAAGACGTCGTGTGAATTGCCGTCCCTGCTTAAAAAAGCACCCCGTAATTCAATTTTACTGTTGATGCCTTTTAAAGTTGGCTTAATTTCTGTACGGCTTAATCGTCCACCAATATTTAATGAGCAATGTTTAAAAGTCGTGCCCTCTCCCAAATCTATTATCGCCTCATTAGTATGGATTGTGGCATTTCCTTCATTTTGAAATTGATATATTTCAAGGCTCGCACCATCAGCAACGTTAATTTCTGAAACGGTGTGGCTCCAGCAATCAACGCCATCGACGCCAATATAACTTTCTATTATTTGCGCACTGGCATTTTTTTCGATTTGGATATAATGACGATTTCTCAATGCCTTAGCGGTCGCCATTTCCGTGTTAATATGAATGATTTGAATTGGCTCAGACAACTTCACGCCTTGCTCAACGATAAGCACCACCCCATCGCTCATCAGCGCCGCGTTCAAGGCGTTAAGGCTTGATTTTGATTTTTTCTGATGGATTAGTCTTTGCGCGTCTTTTGGGCCAACTTTGATATATTCATTAAGATTGACCAAAGTGATACCCGGTTCGGCGCTAATATTAGAAAGGGATTGATGATAATAACCATTACAAAAAACAACTTTTGCCCCCTTAATATCTTTAAGGAACTCTTTATCACAAAGGTTGTCTATTTGCAGATCTTGAGAGGAGCTTTCATTTAAAAATTGGTATTGACCCGATTTTAAAATATTGAGATTGCTATATTTCCATTCTTCTACCTTTGGTCCTGGTAGGCCAACATTTTCAAAGGCGGTCATTGAACTTTGACGTAAGTCATTAAGCCACGCCACGCTTGAGCCCGGCAATTCAGTGCTCGCGGCGTTAAAGTTCGTCACATAATTAGCGCCATCAAAATGGTTTTTTTCCGTCATATCAATTCCTACGCCGCCTGTCCATCAACATCAATGCCCGTATAACCCTCTTTTTCAAGCTGTCGGGCCAGTGCTTTATCACCAGACTTAACGATCTTACCATTGGCCAAGACATGAACAAAATCTGGTACCACATAATCAAGCAATCGTTGATAATGGGTAATCACTAAAATAGATTTTTTTGGATCACGCATACGGTTAATACCTTCGGCCACAATTCGCAACGCATCAATGTCAAGGCCACTATCCGTTTCATCAAGTACAGAAAAGATGGGGTCAAGCAAGGCCATTTGCACCATTTCATTGCGCTTTTTCTCACCACCAGAAAAGCCGACATTAACCGCCCGCTTAAGCATTTCAGGATCCATTTCAAGCTCGGCGGCCTTGGCGCGAATTAATTTCAGAAAATCAATCGCCGCCATATCCTCTTGCCCGCGATATTTCCGTATTGAATTAAGCGCCGCCTTTAAAAAGTTCAAGTTGGAGACGCCGGGAATTTCAACAGGATACTGAAAACCAAGAAAGACACCTTCTCCCGCACGCTCATTTGCTTCTAACTGCAGAAAATCTTTGCCTTTAAATGTGATGGATCCTTGTGTTATGTCATAGCCTTGCTTACCACATATTGCATAAGAAAGTGTTGATTTTCCGGCACCATTCGGCCCCATAATCGCATGAACTTCGCCAGAATTTATCGTTAAATTCAATCCTTTAAGGATTTTCTGACCCGCGACTTCAACATGTAAATCTTTAATTTCTAACATCATAATATTCCATTTTAGTGAAGGCCTTAACCAACACTTCCTTCTAAACTAATACCTAATAATTTTTGTGCCTCTACGGCAAATTCCATGGGCAATTGCTGCATAACATCTTTACAGAAGCCATTGACAATAAGCGTCACTGAATCTTCCACATCTAAGCCTCGTTGCAAACAATAAAAAAGCTGCTCATCGCTAATTTTTGACGTGGTTGCTTCATGCTCTATTTGAGCGGTTGGATTCTTGACTTCAATATAAGGAACAGTGTGTGCCCCACATTCAGCACCAATCAACAAGCTGTCGCATTGGGTAAAATTTCTAGTATTTTCCGCATTTGCCATTACTTTAACCAGACCACGATAAACATTTTGCGCCTTTCCGGCCGAAATACCCTTTGAAATGATCGTGCTCGATGTGTTTTTACCAATATGGATCATTTTCGTTCCTGTATCGGCCTGCTGATGATGATTGGTAATCGCCACTGAATAAAACTCACCAACAGAACCATCCCCCAGTAAAAGACAGCTTGGGTATTTCCAAGTAACTGCTGAGCCGGTCTCCACTTGGGTCCATGACACTTTTGAATTAACACCGCGACAGGCCGCCCGTTTGGTGACAAAATTAAAAATGCCCCCTTTGCCATTTTTATCGCCAGGATACCAATTTTGCACCGTTGAATATTTTATTTCCGCATTATCCAACAAAACGAGCTCAACAACAGCCGCATGAAGCTGGTTTTCATCACGCATCGGTGCCGTACATCCTTCTAAATAAGAAACATAGCTATCATCATCGGCAATGATAAGTGTGCGTTCAAATTGCCCTGTGTTGGCTTCATTAATTCTAAAATAAGTGCTCAGCTCCATGGGGCACCGCACCCCTTTTGGAATATAAACAAAGGTACCATCTGTAAATACAGCGCTATTTAAAGTGGCGTAAAAATTGTCCGCCATCGGCACAACCGAGCCCAAATATTTTTGCATAAGCTCTGGATAATCGTGGGCGGCTTCTGAAATGGAACAAAAAATAACGCCTTTTTCTTTTAAGGCTTTTCGAAATGTTGTGGCCACAGATACGCTGTCAAAAACCACATCAACCGCGACCCCTGACAGAACTTCTTGTTCTTGTAATGATATGCCTAGCTTTTCATAAACTCTCAGCAACTCTGGATCTACTTCATCTAAGCTTTTAGGCTTATCATCCGCTGATTTTGGTGCCGCGTAGTAATAAATATCTTGAAAATTCGGTTTTTCATAATTGAGCATAGCCCATTCGGGCTCTTCCATAGTCAGCCACTTTTGATAAGCCTTTAGACGCCAATCAAGCAACCATTGTGGCTCATCTTTTTTAGCAGAGATAAAGCGAATGACCTCTTCGTTTAAGCCTTTTGGGGCCTTAACGGTTTCAATATCGGTGACAAAACCATATTTATAGTCTGCAGAGACTTCTTCAACGGCTTGTCTTGTTTCTAGCGTACTTGCCATATTGGCACTCCTAAGCTGAATAGTTCAGCGACTTTAACGATTTTTATTAATTCGAATGGTTTCTGTGTGAGTGTTTTGCATAAAATCATACGGCTTTGTCACCATCTCAGACAAAGGAACATTATTTAAAGCCTGATAAACAGCTTTATTTATTTTATCCCATTTATTGCGGCTTATACAGACCGGTTCATAATCACATTCCGTATCCTCAACACTTAAACAATTTGTCAATTGTACTGGCCCATCTACGGCCTCAATAATATCGGCGATCGTGATTTTTTCTGCCTTTAAATTCATGGAAAAGCCGCCGCCAGCGCCGCGATTAGACTTAAGCAAATTAGCCCTTGCCATTTTACCAAGGATTTTGCTCACCGTGGGCAGAGGAACTTTTGTATCCGCATTAATTGATACCGCCGTATGAAGTTCATCCGGACGCGCGGCTATTACGCTCATGAGCACAACAGCATAATCTGCAAGATTTGAAAGTTTTATCATAACCATTGGTCCTAAATATAGTCGCCTATATCTCTTAAATGGCTGTGATTTGATCATTTGTCAATATTAATAAGACTAATTTGGTCGTTTTTAATAAAATATCTAAAAAAATAAGCTTTAAATCGATTATTTCCTCATTAGTTAAGAACCATTATTAAGTTTTAAGCAAACATCGTCCAATTGTTCATAAGTTTTAAAATGTATTTTTAAAACCCCCGCCTCTCCCCCAAGCGATTCCAGACTAATTTTAAGACCGAGAACGCCTGAAAGTTCATTTTCTAACGCAATAGTATCAGGGTCCTTTGCTGATATAGCAGCGGATTTATCTTTGGATTTAGGCAGATCTCCCGATTTTAACGTCTTTGCCATTTTTTCCGTCTGACGAACACTTAGGCCATCTTTAATGACAAGTTTTGCCAATTGTTCTGGATTTTCCGCTGTGATTAGCGCTCTGGCATGCCCCATGCTTATTAAGCCGCCGCTCATTAATTTTTGCACAGCTTCCGGCAAAGAAATCAGTCGTAAAAAATTGGCAACATGACTTCTGCTTTTACCAACCACCTTTGCAAGGGCATTTTGCGTGTGGGAAAATTCATCTATCAATCTTTGATAGCCACGGGCTTCTTCGATAGGATTTAAATCATGGCGCTGAATATTTTCAATGATCGCAACTTCAAGAGCTTCCCCGTCTGACATTTCTTTTATAATAACAGGCACCTCATGTAGGCCCGCCGCTTGTGCCGCGCGCCAACGCCGCTCACCCGCAATAATTTCGTACTGATCTTTGCCTTTCGTTCTTACCAAAATTGGCTGAAGTATTCCTTTTTCTCGTACAGAATCCGTAAGCTCTTTTGCTTTTGCATCATCAAAAACTATTCTTGGCTGAAAGCTGTTGGTTACAAGAAATTCAATAGGAAGTTCTTTTTCAGACTTGCCTTTGGGTTTAGAATAATTGTCGCTGGCAATATTATCATAAGCCGCTTCTTGCGGCTGCATTAACGAAGATAATCCTCTGCCTAAGCCCTTTTTGGCAGCTGTTATTTTAGGTGGTTCTTTTTTAGCCATTTTTATCTAAGTCCTTAATTTTAAACTATTTTAAGCAGCTTTTATTTTCTTTTTCCTACGCAATAATTCTGCGGCAACTTTGACATATGCCTGACTTCCAGCACAGTTTAAATCATATAAAAGCACTGGCAATCCGTGTGACGGCGCTTCTGAAACACGAACATTGCGCGGAATAACCGTTTCATAAACCTTGTCACCTAAAAAACTCCTCACATCACTGGCGACCTGCTCGGAAAGATTGTTCCGACTATCAAACATGGTCAAAACAATGCCCCCTATTTCTAGACTTGGGTTAAAGTTAGCCTTAACTGTTTCAATAGTTTGAAGAAGAAGGCTTAATCCTTCAAGAGCAAAAAACTCGCATTGCAAGGGAACCAGTACACTGTGAGCCGCCGCCAGGGTATTAAGGGTCAGTAAATTTAAAGACGGCGGACAATCAATTAACACATAATCATAATTATCGATCACCGGATCACGAAAAGCGCGGCGCAAACGAAATGTCCGCTGATCCGCATCAACGAGCTCTAATTCTGCACCGGTTAAATCAATGGTCGACGGCACAAGATCAAGGTTCGGAACAATACTGTCTACTATGGCTTCCGCTAGGGACACTTCTCCCATAATAACTTCATAGCTGCTCGCGGCCCGATTATTGCGATCCCGGCCAAGGCCCGTACTCGCATTTCCCTGAGGGTCCATATCAATGATTAGGACATTTTTTTTCATGGCCGCAAGGGCTGTCGCCAAATTAATGGTCGTTGTCGTTTTACCAACACCACCTTTTTGATTAGCAACCGCTATAATTTCCGGCTTACGATTTGCCGTTAACAGTCCTTTAGTCATCTATAGGGCCACCTCTTTAGAGAGTTTTGTGGATAACTCTGTATATAAGTCTGTGGATAACCTTGTGTATAACATTATGGATAACCCCTTGTTTTCTTTTTCATTATCGAGCCCTTATTTGACTAAGTCTTAGGACCAGGCCGCTTTCTTCACTTTTGCTGGTGAATTTTTCAACTTTAAAGTTCCACCTTTTAGTTGCTCGTTTTATTTCTTGCTCTGCTTTTTCACCTTTTAAAAATAAACACTCTGTCTGTGCTGTCCTAAAATTTGATGTAAGATCAATCAATTTTTCTAGATCTGCGCAGGCCCGTGATGTGATTAAATCTACAGGGAAAAAATCCATGTCTTCGATTCTATCATTGTGAACAATAGCATCTATAGCAGTATTTTGAATGATTTGTTTCATAAAAGAGCATTTTTTTCCAACGCCTTCCACCAGATGCACTTGTCCTGCCCCTAATATTGAAAGGACGAGCCCCGGAAAGCCAGCACCACTACCCAAATCTAATATCTTGAGCGGGGTATCTTTGCGATTTATATAGTCCATCAATTGAGCGCTATCATAAAAATGCCTACGCCACAAATCGTTAAGGCTTGAATTGCTAACCAAGTTTATTGCTTTTTGCCATTTTATCAACATCTGTGAATAGCAAATAAATTTCTCCATTGTTTCACGTGAAACATTACAGCATTTTTGAAACTCTTCCGCTGTCATAATCCCGCTCATAATGCGACACCCTTATGATCTTTACGTTTCACATAACGTAATAATGCGGTTAAGGCGGCCGGGGTTACGCCCGATATCCTCGCCGCCGCCCCAAGGGTTGACGGCTTTGCTCGATCAAGCTTTTCACGAACTTCCGTCGACAATCCCCCAATGGCCTCATAGTTCAAATCCGTCGGTAAAAGCAGATTTTCATCTCTTCTAAATGCAATTATATCCGCGTCTTGACGCTGTAAATAACTGCTATAAGTGGCGTCTATAATCAACTGATCAATTATATCATCAGGAATATCAAGAAGTTCGGGCCAAATCGCTGCGATCTGGGAAAATTCCACGTTGGGATAGGAAAGCAAAGTTTTAGCACTACGCCTAACCCCATCTTGATTAATTTTTAAACCGGCCTTCGCGCCTTGGCTAGGACTAATGGAAAGGCTGTCCAATAAACTGCCATAACGGGAAAGTTTTTCTGATTTTTCAGTAAAGCTTTTTTGACGCTCTTTCCCGACCAGGCCGATCTCTATGCCCATCGCAGTAAGCCTCTGATCCGCATTATCCGCCCTTAATTTTAATCTATATTCAGCACGAGACGTAAACATTCGGTAGGGTTCTTTTGTTCCTTTGGTGACAAGATCGTCAATCATAACACCAATATAAGCATCGGCCCGGTCCAGCAAAAACACGCCTTGCCCACGCGCTGAACGCGCCGCATTAATCCCTGCCATTAAACCTTGGGCCGCCGCCTCCTCGTAGCCCGTCGTGCCATTTATTTGGCCCGCTAAATATAACCCAGAAATCTTTTTTGTCTCTAAGGTCGAGAGCAGCTCTTGGGGATTAACATAATCATATTCAATGGCGTAGCCTGGTTGCAAAATCTCAACATTCTCCAAGCCTTTAATAGAACGGATATAGGCTACCTGCACATCCTCTGGTAAAGATGTAGAAATACCATTTGGATAGATCGTATCTGTATCTAGTCCTTCTGGCTCAAGAAAAATTTGATGGGACGTTTTATCTTTAAAGCGTACGACTTTATCTTCGATAGAGGGACAATAACGAGGTCCTATTCCTTCAATATTGCCTGAGTACATCGCCGATTTATGAAGATTATCCCGTATGATTTGATGGGTTTGTTGATTAGTATGCGTGATGTGACAGCTTATTTGTGGTACCGTTATTTCTTTATTCATAAAAGAAAACGGTACTGCTGGCTGGTCCCCCGGCTGCTCCTCACAAAGTGACCAGTTAATTGTTTTGCCATTCAACCGAGCTGGCGTACCCGTTTTTAACCTACCTAAGGTAAAACCAAATCGTTCTAAAGTATTAGATAGGCCCAAAGAAGGTGGTTCATTTTCACTATGAATAGACTTTCTTCCTGCCGCTATTCTTTGATCGCCTATATGGATCATGCCTCGCAAAAAAGTTCCTGTTGTCAGTATTACTTTAGAACAGTTAATCTTCTGGCCCTGTCCTATCACAATACCGCATATCTTATTATCACGATCTTCATCAATAACAAGATCTTCAACAGCCGCTTCCTCTATCCCCAAATTATCATAATCACTGAGCAGTTCCTGCATTTTCTTGCGGTAAAGGCTACGGTCTGATTGGCACCTAGGACCGCGAACTGCGGGCCCTTTTCGTTTATTGAGCATGCGAAACTGAATGCCAGAAGCATCCGCAACTCGGCCCATAACCCCGTCAAGAGCGTCAATTTCACGTACTAGATGCCCTTTGCCCAACCCACCTATCGCAGGATTACAGGACATTTCCCCAATGGTATCGCGCTTATGGGTAATCAATAGGGTGCTTGCCCCTAGTCGCGCCGATGCCGCGGCCGCCTCGCAGCCCGCATGCCCCCCACCGATTACTATCACATCATATATATTCATAAACGAGCCATTATGGTTTGAAAAATAAGCCGAACTTACGAATTGCCCCCTATAAAGTCAAAGATTCAATCCATTAAATAATATATTTATATAAAATTGTTCCACGTGAAACATCAGAAAGACTTATTTACCGATACAAAACTCTTTAAATATCTTCTCTAATATATCTTCTACATCAACAAATCCCGTAATCTTACCCAGATCCCGTGCCGCTAAACGCAAATCTTCGCTAAGCAATTCAAGCTCAAAATGATCCGCGTCCAAAAACCGCTTTAAATGTTTCGCGCTGGACTTAAGATTGGCCCGGTGGCGCGTACGGGTAAGAGACGGCGTATCGGTAAGCTCCATTCGCTTTTCAACTTGCTCCTGTAGGGCCACTAGAAAGTCGTCTAAACCTTGTTCTGTCTTTGCTGATATCGACCAGCAACCTATTGCTTTAATAGCCTTAAAAGCGTTGTCATTAATGACGTTTAAATCACACTTATTAAACAAAACCATTGTATTTTCATCAATATGAGGGACCATATGCTGATCAACTTTTTCTGTATGACTAGCATCAATAATAACCAATTTTAAATCCGCATTTTCAGCACGACTTATAGCTCTACGAATACCTTCTGCCTCTACCTGATCATCACTATCACGCAGCCCCGCAGTATCAACAATAGTCACCGCAAAACCTGACATATCCAGATGGACTTCGAGCAAGTCCCGTGTAGTACCAGCAACATCAGATACAATAGCAACATCACGCCGAGATAAATAATTAAGCAAAGTAGACTTGCCTGCATTAGGCGCACCAAGGATCACGACCTGAAGTCCATGTCTTAACCTCTCGCCGCGATGACCATCAGCCAAATGACTTTTAATCATGCCAAAGAGCTTTTCCACAATCGGCTTAACCCGTAACGTCACATCATCCGGGATTTCTTCATCTGAAAAATCAATATCCGCTTCCAAATAGGCCATGGCAGTGATTATTTCTTGGCGCCACCCTTCGTAAAGGTCTGCTAATTTACCCTCCATCTGCCGCAAGGCTTGGCGGCGTTGACTTTGAGTTTCGGCATTGATTAAATCAGCAAGTCCCTCTGCTGATGTCAAATCC
Source organism: uncultured Kordiimonadaceae bacterium (assembly GCA_937914685.1). Taxonomy (GTDB): domain Bacteria; phylum Pseudomonadota; class Alphaproteobacteria; order Sphingomonadales; family Emcibacteraceae; genus Pseudemcibacter. The sequence continues at coordinate 2,629 of CALDNY010000041.1, read as the reverse complement.
ATTTTACCATTATCAAATGCTCGGCGCGTAAATTCACCGGCCTGGGCAAAACGCAAATTTGTTATTTTAGACAATGTTTCTAAAAATCCCGCCACAACAGCATAGCCACCATGAACATGAAATTCGGCAATATCTTCGCCCGTAAAACTATTTGGACCCCGAAAATAAATCAACAATCCTTGATCAAGTTTTTGATTTGTCTCAGGATCATAAAACCATCTTAAAGTCGCTTCACGTTCTTTTGGGAAATCATCGTTTGGACATAAAGATAAAATAACAGCACAAACATCGGGACCAGAAATACGAATGACACTGACTCCGGCCCGACCCTTGCCGCTTGATAATGCAAAAATTGTCATAAAATATTTTTACCACTTTTTTTTGAATTCATTAAATCTGCAATATGCTATAACTCAGTCATTACTATAAAACCATCATAAAGTTTGGAAAAAACGTGGATTCTCTGACGCATAGAAGGTCACATTATACGGCTCACAATATATGAAGGCGTTTAGAGAATCCAAAAAAATTCAAACTTCGGAATTTTAATTTAAGTAAGCCATTGATATTAAATAACTATTTTCTAAAAAACTCTTGAATTGCCAATATAATTTAAAGCCCTATTTTTCAACCTAAAGAGGTGCAAATACCGTGTCACAACTATCAGTTCACAGCCCGATCGGCGAACTTACCATCAGCGAAGAAGAAGGAAAAATAGTTTCCCTCGATTGGGGCTGGTCCCCCTTTCAACAAGAAAATGAAATTTTGCTCAAATGCAAATTTTTACTTGATCAGTATTTTGATGATGAAAATCCAAAATTTGATTTACCCTTAAATCCCCACGGTACAGAATTTCAAAAAAAAGTGTGGGCGCTTATCCATAAAATTCCATATGGAGAAATTTTAACCTACGGTGAAATTGCGGATAAAATAAAATCACACCCCAGAGCCGTCGGCATGGCCTGCGGCAAAAATCCGATTCCGATCATAATCCCTTGCCATCGTGTAATGGGCAAAAATGGAAAACTGACCGGCTTTTCCGGTGGTGAAGGAATAAAAACTAAAAACTATCTTCTTAATCTTGAACGATAAGATAAAGCCCGATCAATCAACAAGAACTTCATTTTGATCAATGGCGGCTATTTTAATATTATAAAAGCCGTATAAAACCGAAATACAAGGGCTGATTATATTGAAAAAGCAATAAGGCGCATATGCAAATGTAGCAATACCCAATGTTCCCGACATAAAGGCCCCACAAGTATTCCACGGAATAAGAACCGATGTTACCGTACCTGTGTCTTCTAAAACCCGAGATAGATTTTTCGCCGCAAGATTACGTTTTTTAAATTCAAGCCGATACATCCGGCCCGGCAATACAATAGAAATATATTGGTCTGCCGCAACAATATTTACACCAATACAAGTAAGTGCTGTGATTAAAATTAGTGACCCTGTCGAATGAGCCATCCTAATCATACCTAACACTAATTTATTAAGTAATCCCAGCCGCTCTAATATAGATCCAAATGTAATCGCACACATAATAAGCCAAATCGTATTAAGCATACTCGACATGCCGCCACGGGTTAATAAATCATCCATTTCCAAGTTGCCTGTATCTGCGGTATAGCCCGCAAACAAAGATCGCCAAATTCCGTCTATAACATTTAAAAGATCGCCCCTGCTCGCATTCTCTGCAACTCTTAAAATAGTTTCTTGCTGAAAAATAATTGCACAGACAATTCCCGCAACCGTTCCCACTACTAACGAAGGAAAAGCTGGGTTTTTCTTCATGGCCATATAAAAGACTACAACCAAAGGGAAAAGTAGATAGATGCTAATATTAAAGCTACTCTCTAAAATCGCTAAACGATCACCAAGGTCAACTTGTATATTTTCAACATCATTATAAAGACCAATAATAAGATATAATAATAAGGCTATACTAATAGATGGAAATGTCGTCCAAGTCATATGACGAATATGGGTAAATAAATCCGTGCCCGCAACAGCAGGTGCTAAATTTGTTGTGTCTGATAACGGTGACATTTTATCACCAAAATAAGCCCCAGATATAATAGCCCCTGCGGTAATTTCAGGGGAAAGGCCAAGCCCAGAAGAAATACCCATCAAGCCAATGCCGACCGTTCCTGCAACCGTCCAACTACTGCCTGTACTAATCGAGGCTACAGCACATAAAATACAAGCCGTGAAATAAAAAATATTTGGGTTAATAATTTGTAACCCGTAGTAAATCATAGCCGGCACGGTACCCGATAAAATCCATGAACCTATAAGCATACCCACCGTTAATAAGATCAACATTGCCCCAAAAGTATTAGCAATCCCCTGACGAATGGCCTTATCAATATCGGACCACTTGTAACCATTCTTCCAGCCAACAAGCAGCGCCACACAGCCGCTGAAAATAAGAGCAATTTGATTTGCACCACTAGAAGAGTTATTACCATATAAATAAACAGAAAGTGCTAATAGTGAAACTAACGTTATTACTGGAATAAGCGCATCAATTAAACTCGGCTCGCGGCCCCCTTGGTCTGACATAAAAAACAATCCCTCTTTTACTTTTACTATAAGTAATCCTATAAAAAGGCCCAAATTAATG
>CALDNY010000040.1 GCA_937914685.1 uncultured Kordiimonadaceae bacterium | reverse complement strand
TTATTAACAATTTTTGTAAAGGTGCGTTTGGCATCAAGGTTGGAGACAACAATATTCGAATATAATTCCTCACCATTTTCAAGTACCACACCTATGGCTTTTCCGTTTTTAACCAGCATATGTTTAACACCAGCATTAGTCCGAATTTCAGCGCCGTATTGCGTTGCTGCCCCTGCGATCGCTTTTGATATTGCCCCCATACCCCCACGGGCAAGACCCCAAGCACCGATATTCCCATCCACATCCCCCATCACATGATGAAGCAGAATATAAGAGGATCCCGGCGAATAAACCCCAAGCGCCGTACCAATAATACCAGCGCCTGCCATAGCCGCTTTGACAAGATCATTTTCAAAATAATCATCTAGAAATTCCGCCGCACTCATGGTGAAGAAGCGGATATATTCATAAATTTCTTGTTCCCCCAAAGACCAGAACTCTTTGCCCAAAAATAACATTTCCATAATATCACGTGGCTTAAATGATGTTGGGTCGGGCGGGGTACGCAGTAATGTTTTGCGGATCAGTTGTGCGTATCTTGAAAGGTCGGTTTGCAAGCGACGCATAGCATCCGCATCATGGGGGGAAAGTTTGCGTAAATGATTATAATCCACACCACCATCAGTATAACTTATCAACGCACGGCCATCATCGTCAAAAACCGCAGTTCCCAGATAAGGCACGAGAATAAGGCCATGACGAGTAAGCTCAAGATCGCGATGAATTGCTTGACGCATCAAGCTGCAAACGTAAGAACAGTTTGAATAAGTAAAACCATTATGAATTTCCCGTGAGACGGCAGCACCACCAATATAATCATTTTTTTCAACCACCAACACATCAAGCCCTGCTTTGGCAAGATAGGCGGCGTTTGTTAAACCATTGTGGCCTGCGCCCATAATTATTGCGTCATATTTCTTCATTTTAAAATCTCTTGTGCCGCATTATGTCCCGGCCCACCCATAAGACCGCCGCCCGGATGGGACCCTGCACTGGCAAGGTAAAGGCCAGAGATAGGCGTTTTATATTGCGCCGCTTGATAGGTCGGACGCATCATCATTAATTGATCAAGGGCAAATTCACCGTGATGCCAATGGCCCCCTGTGACGTTGAATTTTTCTGCCAAATCAGCCGGCGTTAATAGTTCCTGATGAATGATCTGCTTTCGAATATTAGGCGCATATTGCTCTATAGTCTCAATCACACGTTCGCACAATTGGTCGCGCGCCGCGTCAGTCCAACCATTTTCAAGCTGATGAGGAACATACATAATATGGGCCGATAACACATGCTGTCCTTCTGGGGCCATGGTTTTATCGTGCAGGCTTGGGATGACAATTTCCATAACAGGATTTTGTGAACTGTTTCCGTATTTAGCATCGTCCCAAGCAAATTCAATATGATCCATGTTTGGAGCAATGATCATACGTCCATCAAGCGTCTCCATGCCCGTAAAATGCGGCAAACCTGAAAGGGCCAGATGCAGTTTCGCCACATAGCCTTCGCTACGCAGGCGGTTAATTCTATTGGTGAACTGGATTTCTAAATTATCAACCCCAACCATATCCAAAAAGGTTTGCTTAGGATCGACGGCAGAAACTATGCGCTCAGCCATAATTTTTTCACCGTCCGCAAGTTCAACCCCCGAAGCCTTTAAACCAGTTTCTTTGGTCTCTATCAAAATACGACCAACGTAGGCATTGGTTTTAATTTCAACCCCTGCCGCCTTTGCCGCGCCAGTGAGCGCGTTGATAAGTCCGGCAATACCACCAACTGGCACCGTATGATCCCCTTTATGTTCGCCGATCATGCGATATAACATGGCGAGTATTGTATGATTTGGTGAACGCGGCGCATTTTTAGAGCCGATAAGTCCGTCCCAACTCAGCACCGCTTTTAGAATTTCATTATCGAAATTTTCGTCCATCAAATCCCGCGCGGGCAACGTCACGATGCGCATAAATTCGCGCATATCATCCTTACCAAGCAGGCGCATTTTTAAGGCCATTTTAGCAAATAACATAATCTCTGAAAAATTATTATTACCAATACGAGGAATGGTTTTAAGGCTATATGGCTTTAACAATTTTGCAAATCGCAACATCATTTTGCGGTATTTTACGAAACGAGTAACATCGTCACCCTCAACCCCACTAACCACATCCCCTTTAATGGTCACATGATTTCCCGCCAGATCAAGCCCCACGGTCGGCGTAGCCTGCCCCGATTGATAACCATGGCGAGCAAGATCAAGATCACGAACGATTTTAGCAGAAAATTGCCCCGCTGAATGAGCAACGCAGCTTTTAAATCCGGGATGGAAAATGCGCTTTGAGGCAAGACCGCCCAACGTATCAGAGGCCTCTAACACTAAAACCCGTTGACCAGTTCGCGCCAAATACGTTGCGCAAACCAATCCGTTATGCCCAGCCCCTATTATTATTGTATCATACTGTTGCAATGGTTTTAGCCTTCATTTTATTAAGTGTTTAGCAATTTACTGTGACGACTTCTCGGAATGATAAATGACATAGAATTTAGTATAACCCTCTGTCTGCCAAATTCCGGTCCATTCTTTAGGAATTGTCACGGCTTCTCCCGCGTTGATAATTTGTACCGACCCATCCATAGAGGTTAACGTAACACTACCTTTAAGAAAATACATAAATTCATCAACACCGTAGTGATCCTTTATTTCAAATCGACTAGCGCCTGCTTGATACATACCCGTTTCAAATTTCTTATCGCTTGAAAGCATATTTTGCACGTCTAAAGTCTCACCGTCCCCTTGAGGTAATCTTATCATAGAAGGACGTTGGAAAATTTTACCTGCCACTTCTTCTTTGGTTATTTTTGAAGGAATAATGATATCCGATGCAACGGCAATATTTGGCACAATAAGTGCAATGAATAACCCTATTTTCAGATATGAATTTATTTTTTGAATAGCACGCATAATTAAACCCCTTCATTTTTTATTGATGATAACTGTCTAAAATTCTATAGCTGAATGCAAAGATATTGTCAAAGTCACTTGATAAGTTTTTGTAAGGGCCTTGTCTGACTGGCAATTTGTTGTGGCCTAGAAGCGTAGTGATTAAGCAGAGTTTGCAACAGAATAAAGTTCCTTTGACAATATCAAAAGAGGGAAGCTCGTTTCCAAGCTTCCCTCTTATTTTGATATTTACGTGACTATATATTAATTAAAAGTCAAAAGTTACATTCGCCATTGCTTGACGTCCAGTACCAATGAAATAGCCCCCTGGTGTACCACCACCAAGATAACGCTTGTCTGTAAGGTTATTCACATTCAAAGACACTTTCATATTGCTAAGACCAACAGTATTCATTTCAAATTCATAACCAATCCAGAAATCGAAAACCGTATAAGCCGCAAGACGATCTGTGTTGTCAAAGTCTCCCCAACGTTTGCCCACATGTTTTCCAGATAGACCACTAAAGACACCATCTTTTTGGAAGCTTACAGTCGTTACAAATTGGAATTCAGGAGCTAAGGCTACCTTATTATCTTTTGTGATATTGTTTACGGTAGTTGAATAAACTGAATCATTCAACGTAAGGGCAGAATATACGTTCCAATTATCAGCAACATCCATTGAAACACTAGCTTCGATACCTTTTGATTTAATACCACCAACATTAAGGAAAATCTCATCACCTTCTTCAAGATAATCAACACCAGTCACACCATCACCCGCGGAAATTCCAGTGATACGGTTATTGAAATTAATGTAATAAGCCGTCAAACTAGCGCGGATCCTATCATTTCTAAACCGGATACCAACATCGAAGTTATCCGCTGTTTCACCTTTAATCGCATCAATCGCTGCAAGAATGCTTGCATTGGTCGTGCTGGCAGCACTACTTGCTGTGCCTTCAATAATATTATCTTTAATGGCTGCAAAGTTTTGTGAAAAACCAGTGAATAATTCAACTTCTTCACTAGCATTATATAATGCACCCGCTGTAAACAACACTTTAGAGTTTGAAGATTTTTTAAACACATCTTGAATGCCAAAATTGTCTTTACGGGTTAGGTCAACAAAAAATTTGCGAACTCCACCATTTAAGACAAGGTCACCAACTTCCATTTTATCTTCCGCATAAACCATAAAGGTATTTGTAAGGAAGTTGCGGTCATATTGACGCCAATATGCGGCTTCATCAAATTGATGAGACACTCTTGGATCAATAATTCTATGCCAATCACGACCTTCATCACGATCCGCACGTTCCCACCAAAAACCAGCACGTAAAGTATTATTGTCTGATAGATCATATGTTGCATCGCCCGTTAGGCCAATACGTTGTTTATTATAATGAGTGTGACGATATGAACCAGCAGGGTTTGCGTCCCCATCGTAACAAGCAGGGTTATCACTAGCACCGCCGCCGCCATATGGGAATGTCAAACGTGCAGTACAACCCGCATTTGGCGTAAGTGGAGTACCCGCAGCATCAGCATATGAATAAGTACCAATGAAAGAGCCCCCGTAAACTGTATCCGGTCCAGTATGTAAATCACGAACACCAGATGGTAATGTTGTTGTACCGCCTGCTGTTTGGACTATATATTGAGGGACCCAATCACCACGACCTTTTTGGTTATGAAAATAAGGCGTGATCGTTGCTGATATTTTATCACCTTGATAAGCAGCACGAAGGTACGCGAAATAGTTTGTACGAAGTGTTGACCATGATGGACGGTAGGCCTGATCCACATAAGGAATCCCCGTGATCGTATCAGTTAAGCGATCCCAATCAGGATTTTCATTAAATTGATCCGTACTGATACGTTGGAAGTTATCTTCTTGGGCCTCATCCCATGAAATACGGCCTGTGATTGTCCAGTCTTCTAATTTTGTGACAAATTTTGCCGCGAAATGATTACGATCACTTAAACCAGCATTACCAATCCAAGCATCATTTGATTGACGAGAGTAGCTAAGATAGGCTTTGGTGTTATCTGTTATATTCCCTGTATCATAGCGAAAATATAAACGCCTAGCATTATTATCACCTATGCTAATCCCTGCGCGCAAACGAGCGTCATCTAAAGGATCATTCGTGATAAAGTTAATAGTGCCACCCAATGCTTCATGTGAAGCTGATGAGATATCACTTGTACCTTGTGATACTTCAGCGCGGCTAAGGTTTTCAGAATCAATATAACGGTTGGCTTTTGAACCACCACCATAGTTGGAGTTACCATTAGGTAGTCCATCAATAGTCATACCGATTTGTTGTTCACTAAGTCCCACGTTAAATCCGCGAACACTAAGGGTTGTTGACCAGTCATCAGAACCGAATGTGCCGCCTTCTGATACAAATATACCTGGAATATTATCAAGCACAGCTAGAACACTAGATGCGGATGATTCCTGATCCATCATAATTTTATCGGTAATATTATTACCGTATGTTGTCTTTTTACCAACAACCAAAATCTCATCAATGGACGCATTATCGTCAGCAGCAGCAGCAGCAGCAGCAACGCCAGCAGTTTGCGCGCCAATAACGGCCGTTGTTTCTTCTGCAACAGCCGTAGTCGCCATTGTCATTAAGGCGCCGACAAGCGCAGATGAGCATAATAGATTACGGCAAAAAACTGACTTCTGCGCCTCTAATGCTTTATTATAAGGTGTAGTATACATTTCATATTCCTCATTTAATTGAATTTAAATTCCAAACTAGTAAAAAACACACTCTCTTTTTATAAGAACTACGAGAATCGAATCTCTCTTTAAGATATACACTATATGGCTGAAGTTTATAATAGTATTTTTACTTTTTAATTACACTTCTTTGTTGGATCATTTATTTTGTGGCTTTGCTTTATTTTTAAGTAAGGAGAGGGTTGCCGACGCTTGAAGTCAAACTAAAAATAGTAGGTTCTCGACCTATCTAAATAAAAGGGGATATCTGATACAAAGAAGAATTACTAAATGGATAATAGCTGGATTGAGACCTCAGCATAACTAAAAGATTCCCATAGACAAGAATATTTGTTATTTT
>CALDNY010000039.1 GCA_937914685.1 uncultured Kordiimonadaceae bacterium | reverse complement strand
GTAAAATTATTTGTCCTTCATCATATGAAAGACCGAGGTCATCAAGGGTTTGCCAGATTTTATGATCGGCTTTTAAAGAAAACTCTGCGAGCACACTTCCTTGATTTTTGCCGTAACGGATAAGCTCCCTACCGCCGCGTGTGCCAATCGCCAAGCCAATACCTGATAATAAAATGGATTTTCCCGCACCTGTTTCCCCACTTAACACACAAAGACCGTCTTTAAAATCCATCGAAAGTTGGTCAATAAGAACTATATCTTTGATCGTAAGTGCAACAATCATAAAAAAGATGGCTTCCTCTAATTAGCGTATTTTTGTAACAAAGAACGACTTCGTTCATTCCATTCACTGTCTGGGTAATTAAGCTCAAGAACCTCACCCGACTTTTTAGCTTCCTCCACTATGCCCATCGCAAGATATGATTCCGTTAGACGGAGCAACGCTTCTGGGGCATGGCTTGTGGTTTGGTATTTCTTTACAACATTATTAAATCGACCAATAGCCGCAAAAAATTCCCCTGTGGTCTGATAGAACCGACCAATTTCCATTTCCTTGCCTGCCAAGTGATCCCGGGTCAGTTCAATTTTAACGCGGGCGTCTTTTGCGTATTCAGATGTGGGATAGCGTCGGACAATATCCGTAAAGGTTGCAAGGGCCTGTTCTGTATTATTTTGGTCACGCCTTACATCCGCAATTTGTTCATAATAACTAAGGCCCACTAAATAATGGGCATAAGCAGCATTTTTATTACCAGGGTGAAGTGACAAAAAGCGTTCTGCGGAAAGGATGGCATCTTCATAATCATTGGCCATATAATATGAGTAAGCCGACATTAATTGAGCGCGTCTTGCCCAACTAGAATAAGGATGTTGCCGTTCAACTTCATCAAAGGCAACAGCGCCAAATCGATATTGACCAAAATCCATATATTTTTGTGCTTCAATATAAAGCTGCTCTACGGGCAGGTCCTTATATTTTAATTTTCCACCACCACCACCACAGGCAGTTAATATACTGAGTATAAAAATAGGTGCAATTATCTTATGACATAACCCCATAAAGGATATGCTCTGGCCATTTAAATTCATTGTTATTCCAAACCATCATTAATGAAACTGATCAATAACGTAAAAATATATCATTCATCAACATAAAACTACCATTCTTATATAAAATAAGCTGTAAAAGGACTTTTTATGATAAACTTCTTTAAAATGGAGACTATATACCTTATTTGAACAATTGCACTATTCATATTAATGTTATACAATAACAAAAGAAATAGACCGTAATTAGAAAAAATAATGAAAAATAATATATTTAAATTCGCTGCCGTTGTAATATTCAGTTTTATTTTTATTTGCAATTCCATCGCCAATGCCAAACAACTGAAAGTTATTGCTAGTATCAAGCCAATTCATTCACTAGTGTCACGGGTCATGGGAGATCTGGGAACACCAGAGCTTTTGATGACAGGTGGTCTTACACCGCATATTTTTCGAATGAAACCCTCTGATATTAAGAAAGTAATAAATGCGGATGTACTTTTTTATATATCCCCAAAGTTTGAAACTTTTCTAAAAAGTACAACATTGACCAAAAGGCCAACTTTAAATGCTGTTGCCTTTGCTCAACAAGAGGGCATTAAATTACTTCCCTACAGAACCAGCAAAGTTTGGTTCGCAGAGGGTAAAGTAGATGACCGTCATGCCCATAATGAAATGGATATGCATATATGGCTTGACCCCTCAAATACGGGGAGAATAGTGACGATTATCGAAGAAACTTTGTCAAAGCTTGACCCTGATAATACAATAACTTATGTAAAAAATTCCAAACTTCTTATTAAAGAATTATATGAACAAGAAGAGCTTATTCGTGAGTTGTTACGCCCTGTTCGACAAAGCGCCATGATCGTTTATCATGATGCATTCCAATATTATGAAAAAGCATTTTCATTAAAAAGCTTCGGGGCTATCCAGTTAAAATCTGATGAAACTCCCAGCATCAAACACCTTGCAGCCTTAAAGAAGATTGCCGCTGAAAGAAATGTTACCTGTGTCCTTGCCATTCCCGGAACTCATCCCCGCATTGCGACAGTCGTCATGGGCGATACCAAAGCCGGTTACGGTGTCGTTGACCATCTAGGGCAGTATCTAGAGCCTGGTCCCAATAGTTATTTTCAACTTATGTTCGAAATCACCCAAAGCATTCTTGATTGTCAGGAAAAGGACGAAGGATTTATGTTTGGTGTAAATTAAGCGGAATAGCTGTCGAATATTTAACGCGCCTTAATGTAAAAAATGACGTAGATTCCGAGATAAGAGGATGGGCTAATAAATGCCCCGAAAGAAATTTTTCAAATTGTTCCACATCCGGAACAACAACCGTTAAGCTGTAATCATGACTGCCTAATATAGCGTAACATTCCACCACTTCTTGCCTCTTTTCAATGAAATTTTCAAATTCAATTCTTGTATCTTCACCGTGGCGGCTTAGTCTTACATGAATGATTACACAGACATTAAATTTGGTTTTTTTATAATCAAGTAAAGCAACAGTGCCTTTAATGACCCCTACTTCCTCAAGGTTTTTAATTCGCCGCCACACAGACGTTGCAGAGACGCCAGTAATTTCAGCAATATCCTGATTGGTTAAAGTGGCATCATTTTGAATAAGATTTAATATTTTTATATCAGATTTATCCAATGAAATTGTCATACCATTATCCTTGTATTTATGAATTATTTTTTCATTTTTATAGCATATATTCATTTAATAAAAACTAAAATCCATTATTCTTGCAGTATAAGTTCCTCATGAAACTAACTGATTGATATTTAGGAGTGTATTATGACTGAAATATATGAAAACCCCATGGGCGTTGATGGCTTTGAATTTGTTGAATATGCCTCACCAGAACCAGAAAAATTAAGAGCTTTATTCAAACAGCTTGGCTTTAAAACGGTGGCCAAACATCGTTCGAAAAATGTGACTTTACATAAAGCTGGCGGCGTCAATTTCCTTATCAATGCTGAACCCAATAGTTTTGCACAACGTTATGCATATGCCCATGGCCCCAGCATTTGTGCAATGGCCTTTAGGGTACGTAACGCACAAGAGGCATACGCACATGCCATCAAACAAGGAGCAAACCCTGTTGCCCAGGATATTGCCCCTATGGAGCTTTATATTCCTGCCATCGAAGGTATTGGCGGCAGTCGATTATATCTGGTTGATCGTTACGGTGAAAATACCATATATGATGTTGATTTCGTTAAATGTGAAGATCATGATCAAGATGTTGCCGACACTGGTTTTGAATTTATTGATCACCTTACCCATAATGTTTATACGGGTCGCATGGCTTATTGGGCTGATTTTTATGAGAGAATATTTAATTTCAGAGAATTGAAATTTTTTGATATCGACGGACAAAAAACTGGCCTCACTAGTAAGGCTATGACCAGCCCATGTGGTAAAATTCATATTCCGCTTAACGAATCTAAAGATAATCAATCGCAAATCGTCGAATATTTAAATGAATATCGCGGCGAAGGTATTCAACATATCGCCCTATATTCCAATAATATATATAAGACAGTAGATGTACTAAAAGAGCGCAACGTGCCATTACAAGATACCATTGACACTTATTTTGACCTTATTGATCAACGGATCGACGAACATGATGAGAATGTGGAAGAGCTTCGTTCTCGCCGTATCCTTATTGACGGCAGTAAGGAAGATGGCATTCTCTTGCAAATATTTACCGATACTGTCATTGGCCCGATATTTTTTGAAATCATTCAACGTAAAGGTAATAACGGCTTTGGCGAAGGTAATTTTAAAGCATTGTTTGAATCTATTGAGCTTGATCAGATGCGTAGAGGTATAATTTAAAATATTATTTAAATAAAAAAACAGGCAGTGATATCACCGCCTGTTTTTTATAAATATACTTATATTGCCTATGAAGGTTTTAATTCGCTTGGCGTCTTAAAAAAGCCGGGATTTCCAGATGATCATCGTCCTCATCGTTAGTATTTCTCTCGGGAGTAATAACTTCTTCTGAATTTGACGCGTTGGCATTCTCTTCAATAGGATCGTCTTTTGCCGCACCAAAACCCAACATATCGCCTTGTTTTAATGTTGGCTCTTTTTGCACCAGTGGTTCTTTCTTATTACCACCAAGAAAATTTTGAAAAAGTCCTAGCTTCTGACGCGGTTGTTCCCGCGGATTAGCAAGGGCTGCTTGCTCATAGAGGTCTGACACATCATCTTCTATTATGTGATTTTCCTCAGGATTTTGTTCTGGCATAGAGGGCTCTGGAGCAATGAATGGTGCATCACGATTTTGACTTCTAAGCTCCTCTTGCTCTAGTGTATTTCTTGCTTTTGTAATCTCTTCGCTAAGTTTTTCAATATGAGCCATAGCGACTTCATCTGGTGCTTCATCAACAAGATCAATTGGTTGTTCTACCTCAACAACATCTTCATTCTGCTCAGTAGCCATAAAGGGCTCTGGTTTTTGTGTAGAATATGTTTTTTGAGGAACATCAGCCTGTTGTAATGCACTTCCATCAATACCCGTCGCGACGACCGAAACACGCATTTTACCATCTAAACTTGAATCTAGCGCGGAACCCACAAGAATATTTGCTTCTGCGTCAACCTCACTACGAATACGGTTTGCCGCCTCATCAACTTCGAATAATGTCAAATCCATACCGCCAGTGATATTTATCAATACCCCCTGCGCCCCTTTCATAGACACTTCATCCAATAACGGATTAGAAATAGCAGCCTCAGCGGCCTCAAGCGCACGATTTTCCCCTTCCGCCTCGCCAGTTCCCATCATAGCCTTGCCCATTTCGCTCATCACCGTGCGAACATCAGCAAAATCAAGATTAACCAGCCCTGGTAACATCATAAGGTCAGTAACACCGCGAACACCCGAATGTAACACTTCATCAGCCATAGCAAAGGCATCAGCAAAAGTTGTACGTTCATTGGCTATTCTAAATAAATTCTGATTGGGGATAATAATCAGCGTATCCACATATTTTGAAAGCTCAACAATACCTTCTTCAGCAATTTTCATGCGGCGACTGCCTTCAAACTGGAACGGCTTGGTTACAACACCAACGGTCAAAATTCCTTTTTCACGGGCCATCTTTGCGATCGTTGGAGCCGCGCCTGTTCCTGTACCACCACCCATACCGGCAGTGATAAATACCATATGGCATCCTTCAAGATTTTCCGCAATCAGATCCATGGTTTCTTCTGCGGCTGCACGGCCCACTTCTGGTCTTGCCCCTGCGCCTAGTCCTTGGGTTAATTTTGCGCCAAGTTGAATCTTTTGTTCAGCAAGAGAAAGGCTTAAGGCCTGCGCATCTGTATTTGCACAAACAAAATCAACGCCCCGAAGTGACGATTTCAACATATTATTGACCGCATTGCCTCCCGCACCACCGACACCAAACACCGTAATCTTCGGCGCCAGTTCGGTCAGTTCAGGTGATGTAAATTCAATGGTCATTATACCCTCCCAGTAATTATCTGTTAAAATCTGCATTAATAGCGATTTTACAAATGGTTAACAATAGCTTACAGCAAGTGATTCGCGCTGTCTTTAAAAAAATGCTTCCGAGTCGTTTTTTTTTAATTCCGAGTCGTTTTTTTGAATTTTTCTCATATTTAAGGCAAAAACCCTCTAAATTTTCAAATAAAAGTTAAAAATTTTCTCG
>CALDNY010000038.1 GCA_937914685.1 uncultured Kordiimonadaceae bacterium | reverse complement strand
AAGGATCATATCCGTCACATCTTCGCGCACACCTGCTATTGATGAAAATTCATGTAGTACATTATCAATATGTACTGCCGTTACAGCAGCACCTTGCAATGATGATAACAACACGCGACGCAGTGCATTACCAAGTGTCATACCAAAACCGCGTTCAAGCGGCTCTGCTATTAATGTTGCTTTTCTACGTTCGCCACCTTTTTGAATAATCTCCAAGGTAGTTGGTTTAATTAGCTCTTGCCAGTTCGTTTGGATCACAGTGAAATCCTTATCTGTATATTTCAAGCCTGAATAAATAATTCTCCTGCCCATCATGGGTCGGAATAATTACATTTTTTTTACACTCTACGACGTTTCGGCGCACGACACCCATTATGGGGAATCGGCGTTACGTCACGAATAGATGTGATTATAATACCAAGTGCCATTAATGCACGTAAAGCTGATTCGCGACCAGAACCTGGTCCCTTTACTTCAACTTCTAATGTTTTAATGCCATGTTCCATTGCTTTTTTACCCGCGTCTTCACCAGCCATTTGAGCAGCATATGGTGTTGACTTGCGTGAGCCTTTAAAACCCACCGCACCTGCAGTAGACCAGGAAATTGTATTTCCCTGAACATCAGCAATAGTAATGATAGTATTGTTAAATGTGCTATTGACATGGGCAATACCGTTGGTAATGTTTTTGCGTTCTTTACGCTTAACTTTTTTCTCTATAGCCATCGTACTAACCTTTCTTACCAGCGATTGCAATGCGTTTACCCTTACGGGTACGGGCATTAGTGCTAGTGCGTTGACCACGAACAGGTAATCTTTTACGATGACGAAGTCCACGATAGGTACCAAGGTCAAGTAAACGTTTTATGTTCATTGCAACATCACGTCTGCGATCACCTTCTACCATATAATCGGCATCAATAGCTTCGCGGATTTTAAGTACTTCCGCATCACTAAGGTCATTCACACGCTTTTCAGGTGCAATTCCAATTTTACTACAAATCTCTTTTGCAGATGTAAGCCCAATCCCATGGATATAGGTTAATGCGATTTCCACCCTTTTAGCGGTGGGTATATTAACGCCAGAAATACGCGCCACGATCGTTTCTCCCGATCTAAAAATTCAAACCAATAATACAACATACCGCACACCAAAAGATGTGCCGTGAAGTTGCGCGATTATAGGTATTAAGAGCACTTAGTCAACCTTTGAAAAAAAGCTTTTTAAAAAAAGCTTTAACCCATAGATACAAGGCTTATGCTAACGCACCTAATACTTCATTTATTTGGGTGCTAACATCATCGATGTCGGCCATCCCATCTACCACTTTCAATAGTCCTTTTGCCTCATAATAAGGAAGCAATGGGGCTGTCTGAGCGTGATAACTTTCCAAACGAGAGATAACGGTTTCCCGATTATCATCCGCTCGGCGGTTGAAATTCGTAGACCCACAGTAATCGCAAACGCCATCAACTTTGGGCTTAAGGTTCTTGTCATGATATCCAGCATTACAATCCGCACATGTATAGCGGCCTGTGATTCTATCTACCAACACTTCATCATTAACTTGCATCTCAACAACAGCGTCGAGTTTTAAGTCGTTTTGATCAAGCATATTATCTAAGGCCTCGGCCTGTGCAACGGTGCGTGGAAAACCATCGAGCAAGAAACCCTGCTTGCAATCGTCTTCTTCAATACGCTCCGCGATAATTCCTACAACAATTTCATCAGTAACAAGCTTACCCGCTTCCATGAAATCTTTTGCTAACTTCCCTACTTCGCTCCCCGCAGACACCGCAGATCTAAGCATATCACCAGTGGATAGTTGAACTAACCCTTGGGACTTCTCAATTCTTTGTGCTTGAGTGCCTTTTCCAGCACCGGGAGGGCCAAGTAAAATAACAATCATCTACGACGCCTCTTACCACCACGAAGTTTAGATTTCTTCATAAGGCCTTCATATTGGTGCGTCATAAGATGACTATGAATTTGTCCAACTGTATCCATAGTCACATTGACCACAATTAAAAGAGACGTACCGCCAAAGTAAAAAGGGATCGCATAATTAGCTCTTAAAATTTCAGGAAGCAAACAAACTGCACAAAGATAAATAGCACCGATGACTGTCAATCTAGTGAGAACATAATCAAGATAGGTTGATGTATTTTTACCGGGTCTGATCCCTGGAATAAATCCACCATATTTTTTCAAGTTATCTGCTGTTTCGTCAGGGTTAAAAACAAGAGCCGTATAAAAGAAACAGAAGAAAATAATACCAACAACATATAAAGCCATATAAAGAGGCTGACCATGACCCAAAAGAGACGTCAATGTTGTAACCCATTCGGGGCTATCGGCGGACGCAAAACCCGCAAGAGACATAGGCATCAATAAAAGTGAGGATGCAAAAATTGGTGGAATAACCCCTGCTGTATTTAATTTAAGCGGCATATGTGATTGCTCACCTTGGCTCATACCGTTAGCTTGCTGTCTTTTTGGATATTGAATTAAAACACGGCGCTGGGCTCGTTCGAAAAAAACAATAACCGCAATCACAGCAATAACCATCACCAATAGAGCAACAATAACAAGCGGGCCACCCAATGTACCACGGGCGCTCATATCCAATGTGTTTGCTATGGCGATAGGAAGCTGTGCAACGATACCGGCAAAGATAATAAGCGAAATACCGTTACCAACACCACGGGCCGTTATCTGCTCACCAAGCCAGACCAGAAACATGGTTCCGCCCACCAGTGTAATAACAGTGGTTAGACGAAAGAACATACCCGGTTCAATGGCGATATTAGTTTCTAAACCAGTGGCAATAGCATAAGCCTGCACAATACAAAGCAAGACAGTGCCATAACGGGTATATTGGTTAATCTTACGTCGGCCAGCTTCACCCTCTTTTTTCAATTCCTTCATAGACGTAGAAATCGATGTCATCAATTGCATGATGATTGAAGATGAAATGTAAGGCATAATACCAAGGGCAATCAGGCTCATCCGTTGGATCGCCCCACCATTAAACAAGTCGAGCATTCCAAGAATGCCCCCTTGGTTTTGTGTAAACATCTGTTCCAAGGCAACAGGATCAATTCCTGGCAACGGAATATAAGTGGCTAGGCGATAAACCATAAGAGCAAGTAGCGTAAACCAGATACGTTGCTTTAACTCAGTTGCCTTTGAAAAAGCGCCTAAATTTAAGTTCCCTGCCAGTTGTTCTACTGCTGATGCCATTATATATTATCCTATCCCTAAATGCTTATTGACTGTATGTAAGCTTACTTAGCTTCAGCTTCAACCTTTGCTGGAACAGTAACCGTCCCTCCCGCTTTTTCAACAGCAGCAATCGCTGCGGCTGAGGCACCGGAAACTTCGATATTCACTTTCGATTTAATCTCACCATTTCCAAGAAGACGGACACCGTCTTTGATGTTTTTAACCAAACCGCAAGCCACAATAGCTTCAATAGTGATTATTTTTTTAGCATCAAGCTTTTTAGTGTCAATAGCTTCCTGAAGACGCCCTATGTTAATAGGAGCAAAAGTTTTAGCGTTATAATTATTAAAGCCGCGTTTTGGAAGACGCATATGAATTGGCATTTGACCGCCTTCAAAACCTTTAATAGCGACACCAGAACGTGATTTTTGACCTTTTACGCCGCGACCACCCGTTTTGCCAGTACCAGAACCGATACCACGACCAATACGTTTACGCGCTTTTGTAGAGCCAGGATTATTTGCAAGTTCATTGAGTTTCATAATTTCACCTATTCACCTTCAACTTTGACCATGTGAGAGATCTTACGGATCATCCCACGCACGGATGGAGTATCTTCCAATTCGCGTGTCCGGTGCATTTTGTTAAGACCAAGACCAATTAGCGTTGCTCTTTGATCAGCCTTGCGACGGATCGGGCTACCGATCTGTGTCACTTTTAATGTTTTTTTAGCCATCTAAATTTACTCCGTAGCTTCTGCAGTTTCTGCCTCAGCAACCTGTTTGCGTTCACCGCGACGAGAAACAATGTCACTGACTTTTCTACTACGCTTAGCGGCAACCATACGAGGGGAAACCTGTTGTGTTAGCGCATCAAACGTACCGCAAACCATGTTATAAGGGTTTGAACTACCAATGGATTTTGTTACAACATCCTGAACACCAAGGGCTTCAAATACTGCACGCATAGGACCACCAGCAATAATACCTGTACCAGGCTGTGCACTACGAATAACAACTTTACCCGCGCCGTGACGTCCTTCGATATCATGATGCAATGTACGTCCTTCACGTAAAGGAACTCGGATCATATTCTTCTTTGCAGCTTCCGTTGCTTTACGGATAGCCTCAGGAACTTCACGTGCTTTACCTTTGCCGTAACCAACGCGGCCTTTTTGATCACCGACAACAACAAGTGCTGCGAAACCAAAACGACGGCCCCCTTTTACTACTTTAGCAACTCGGTTAATGTGAACTAATTTTTCAGCAAGTTCACTTTCTTGGCGAGTTTCTTTTTCTGCTCGTGCCATACTCTATCCTCTTAAAAATTCAAACCGGCTTTGCGAGCGGCATCAGCAAGGGCTTTAATGCGTCCGTGGAATAAAAATCCACCCCGATCAAAGATCACTTGTTCAACACCAGCACTTTTAGCTCGGTCTGCTATTAATTTACCTACAGCGGCTGCTGCATCTGAATTGCTACCCACTTTAAGATCTTTACGTAGACCTTCTTCAAGTGTTGAAGCTGCTGCAACAGTGACACCTTTATCATCATCGATCACCTGAGCATAAATATGCTGATTTGTCCGATGAACCGATAAACGTACACGGCCATTGGCGACTTTTCGTAGAGACGTCCGCACGCGATTGCGGCGACGTTCAAATAATTTTTTACCACTAAGCATAACGTCCACCTATTTCTTTTTGCCTTCTTTACGGAAGATATATTCGCCTTCATATTTAACCCCTTTGCCTTTATAAGGCTCTGGTTTTCTATAAGAACGAATTTCTGCCGCAACTTGGCCAACTTTTTGTTTATCAATACCGGATACGATGATTGTTGTCTGATTTGGACATTTCACATCAACACCAGCGGCGACTTCATAAAGAATGTCATGGGAAAAACCTAATTGTAGATTTACATTGCGCCCCTGCATTGCTGCACGGTAACCAACCCCATTTAACTCGAGAGTTTTTGAAAACCCGCTCGTCACACCTTCCACAAGATTACTTACGAGAGTGCGTTGCATTCCCCACATGGAACGAGCACGTTTGCTGTCTCCGCGCGGTGTTACGCTAAGCGCACCGTCTTCTAGTTTTGCATCAACTTCACTGACAAAAGTCATGTCCAGAGACCCTTTTGGGCCTTTGACCGTAAGAACATTGTCATTCAAGCTTGCTTCAACACCGCTAGGAATCATTACAGCTTTTTTACCAATACGAGACATAATATTCTCCTAAAATACTGTACAGATGACTTCGCCACCAACGTTTTCAGCTCTCGCCTCTGCGTCAGAAAGTACACCTTTTGGGGTTGAAACAATTGAAATACCAAGGCCGTTTCGAACACGCGGCAAATCATTTACCGATGAATAAACACGGCGACCAGGTTTTGAAATACGCGTAATTTCGCTAATCACAGGGGCACCTTCATGATATTTCAGCTCAATGCTGAAGTCAGGCTTGCCAGTATCGCTATTCTCACTGACATAACCACGAATATAACCTTCACGCTCCAACACGTCGAG
>CALDNY010000037.1 GCA_937914685.1 uncultured Kordiimonadaceae bacterium | reverse complement strand
CTAAACTTGTAATATCAAACTAGAAAATAGGCCTTATGCTGAGGTCTCAAATAAAAGGTTTTCAGTCATATATAATTCATCATCATCTTTTGGGATTATAATATTAAACATATAAAACATATATTAATCAATAAATCAATCAATGAAATATTATGACAACATAAAAAAAAGGGAGGCTGATTAGCCTCCCTTTTCTTAGATATGATGAATTTACATTTTGAGTTATTTAGACCTTAGAATTTAAAGACGCCTTCAATACCAAAGGTGCGTGGTAAATTCGGGAACCGGGCAATCGTACCGAAGAAGTCCCGTAGATCATCAATATATTGTTTCTTGTTGGTAAGGTTTCTACCCCAAAGATAAAATTGCATATTCTCATTATTGGTGAGTATTCCTATGCGTCCATTAACCAGAGTTAGGGCTTTAATATTATCGAAAGGAACTGTTCCGCCTAATCTTAGAGGGGCAGTGGTGTTATTATTCACAGTTGTGAAGAAGTCGCCTCTGTGCGTAATATCAATCCGTGCTAGGATCGCCGCATTTGCTCCTTCGAGTTCATGATAATATTGTGCGCTGAATGCAGCATTGAATTTAGAGGCATTCGGTAGACGATTACCAGAAACATCAGAACCACCAGATCCACCTTCAAGGAATTGGTTAAATTTAGCATCAAGGATACCTAGGGATCCAGTGAAGGTTAATTCCTCTGAAGCTCGCCAAATTGCTTCGGCTTCGATCCCTTTGGTTCTGACTTTCGCCGCGTTGGTGATACGAATTGAAGTACGCCCACCACCAAGGTCAACAAATTGATTGACTTGATAATTATCATAGTTAGCAATGAATGCCGCCATATTCAAACTGAAACGATTATCAAAGAAGCTCCCTTTGAAACCAATTTCAAAACTGTCGACCGTTTCTTTATCAAATTCAAGTCCCGCATTAGCGGCTAATTCAGCGGCATTAATAAAGTCGAGGTTAAAACCACCACTTTTATAACCAGATGAATATTTGGCATAAACATTGCTGTCATCATTTAAAGCATACATCACATTAACCGCAGGGGCGAAAAACTTATCCCGTCTTTTATTGACCAATGGTGATGGATTTAAAGGATCAGGTCCAGTGGAGCCAATATTAAAGGCAAGACCATTGAGTTGTGTGAAAGGGGCAAGGGCTCCCGCAGTCGCAGGGGAGTAAAGCCCCACATCGGTAACGGAATCAACATTTAATATGGTACCAATGGGGTTGCCATCAGTGCCCGGTAGATTTACGAACGGTGCAGGAATTTCAAGAGGTTGACCAGAGGTTCTACCGTCTGATGTCCAACTAACATTTTTGTCTTCAATGGAATAGCGCATGCCAAAACCAACTTTAAGTCTTTCATTGACTTCGTATGATGCGTTGAAATAGGCCGCATAACTACGGGTATCAACTTTACCAAAGTTAGTTGTTTTTGAATTACCCGGTTCGCCAAATTTAAGAGCCTGACGAATACCATCTAGCACTGCTGTTGGGGCGCCGGGGATAAATGTAGCAAAATAACCTTGTAGTAAATCCTTACCAATCCGTGCATCGCGGCGGGTTTGAGCTTTTTGATCATATAAATAAATCCCTGCCATATAAGTAAACCTCTGATCATCAGGAGAGATGAATTGAAACTCTTGGGTGGTTTGGGTAAATTTATCTTCAAATTCGATGGTGACAAAATCCAGCGGTGCATAGTCAGTTTGGTTGTGGTAAATGGCATATGTATCACGGTAACCTGTAATGGATTTAACAGTATAACCGCTATCTGTTTCATAATTTAGATCCAAATGGCCGCCGTATACGTTCCTTTTATCATCGGGGTCCCAATCGAAAGCGACAGTGCGCTCTTCGGGGGCGAGAGTTGTCGGCGCAAAAGCAAATGAGTCCGTTAGAGGCTCGCCAACCAATATTAAGGCATCGCTGTTTAAACCGTCAAATGCAGCATTAATCTGAAATTTCTCAGTGGCTTCAATGCGCACTTGCGCTCTGTAGGCTACTGTATCAACCTGCATCAGGTTATTATCAGTTATAATATTTTTAATATAGCCGTCCCGATCCGCCTTCGAGACGGAAAATTTTGTGAAAATCTTATCGGAAATTGGTAAGTTGACCATACCTTTGAATTCTTTGTAATCAAGATTACCAAAATCAGCACTAGCCTCACCAGAAAATTCATCGCTTGGTTTCTTGGTCACCAAGTTAATGGCGCCCGCAACAGTATTTTTACCAAACAATGTTCCTTGTGGCCCCCGTAATACTTCGACCCGATCCAGATCAAGTAATTCTTGGTTTAAAGCGGGGGATTGTCCCATATAAACGCCGTCTACATAGACACCAACACGAGCGTCAAAACCAATATTACGGCTTTGCGCGCCAACACCACGTATGGACACTGTTGAGCGAAAATCGTTGGATTGGCTGATGTGCAAATTAGGGACGTAATCAGCAATTGATTTTAAATCACGAATCCCTGTTTGGGCAATTTGTTCGGCGCCAAGAGCCGACATTGAAATAGGAACATCTTTAAGATTTTCAGATCTTTTTTGCGCCGTTACAATGATTTCATCTATGGCGTAATCTGATTTATCTGGTGCTGGTGCATCTTGCGCCTGAGCCGTGTTTAAGCTAACGACGACCATAGCCGTTGATAGCACTAAGATGGATGATAATGTGGTGGTTTTTTTCATGGTTACTCCCAAACTTTATTTTTTGTATTTATTTTTAGTATTAAGGTAATGTAGTTATACTTATAGTAGAATATTATTTTTTTGTATAATACTCCCAAAAAGCAAACTTTTCAATAATTTATTCAAATTATTGAAAATTTTATTTATATTTTATAGGTAAATTTACTTATAAATTGAGGTGGTCCTGTTTGTTTGGACAGGTTGGCAGCTAAATTAAGGTGTATCC
>CALDNY010000036.1 GCA_937914685.1 uncultured Kordiimonadaceae bacterium | reverse complement strand
GTTGCAATGAACAAGTCTTTTTTAACGTCTATATCCTTTAATGTGGTGAGTTCACGAGGCAATTTTTCAAGAAATAAATTTGGAACGTCCGCATTTCCACGCTTTATTTCGTCAATATTATAGCCATAAGCGGCAAAACGTTTTGTGACATTTTCGCCTTCGGCTAATTTTAAACTTCTAACCAAAGAAACCGTTGAAAATGAACTTCTGCTTTGATCAATCTCAATTAATGAAATATAAAGAGGTAGAGCAATGAATAGGAGCAGCACAAAGAGCCAAATGATGGCCTTTTTGCTAAAAGAAGAAGAATTAGTTCGTATAATACTAGCCATATAAAACCTAAAAGGATAAATTGATCATCATGCTTATGTATAATATGATGTGACGAAGATTACTAGAATTATTCTATTTGGGGAAACGGAGAAATTAATGTCAGAGGGACAGAATAAAGCTCATATTATCGTTGTTGGTAATGAAAAGGGCGGTTCAGGCAAATCGACGACAGCAATGCATATTGTTGTATGCCTTTTGAATAAAGGCTTTAATGTCTCTGTGGTTGATCTTGATCATCGGCAAAAATCCTTGGCTCGCTATTTGGAGAATCGTTTAAATTATTCAAAAGCTCATGACCTTAAACTTGCGGTACCAGATGTCTATATTTTATCACGTTCAATACAAGGTGATGTTGAAAATATGATGTTTGAAGATACAACAAACTTTACAGAATTGGTGAGTGAGCTTCATAAAACGTCTGATTTTATAGTGTTTGATTGCCCGGGGACTGATTCTAACCTATCTCGCCTCGCTCACGGCGCCGCCGATACGCTACTGACACCGGTAAATGATAGCTTTGTTGATATTGATTTATTAGCAAGCGTTAACCCAGAAACATATAAGGTTGATAAATTAAGCCATTATAGTGAAATGGTATGGGACGCGCGCAAGCACCGTGCCATGACTGATCGTGGCATTATTGACTGGGTGGTTATGCTCAATAGAACGACTGCTTTAGATGCTAAAAATAAACGCAGGGTTAATGATGCGATGAATGAATTAAAACAAAGAATATCTTTTCGCTATATTCAAGGACTTGGTGAACGCGTGGTTTACCGTGAATTATTTCCAAAAGGTTTGACCCTCGTTGATTTGCGCGAAGAGGGTATGGAAAAAATGACCATGTCTCATGTGGCAGCACGACAAGAAATCAGACGATTGATGGAAGATTTAAATTTGCCGGGCTGGAATAATTCAAAAATTGCTGCCGAATGAATAATGTAAAATAAAGGATCAGAATATTAATGCCTATATTGTTTTTTCTCATAGGGGGCGTGATTTTGTTTTTCGCCCTATCAAAATATCTTAATAATAAACCGGAGCAGTTTAATAATATGTTTAGCAAACTGCTGGCGGTTGTTTTTGGTTTACTGGCTTTTTTAATTCTGATTAAAGGCAATATAGCGATGGCGGTGGTGCTTGGCACGGCGGCAGTTCTTTCATGGCAAGGAAGTCTTTGGACTTATTTAAGATCGAAAGCTGATAGGTCGGCCCCGGGCAAAGTCTCATCATCTGATAATATGAGCCGCGAAGAAGCATTGAAAATTATGGAATTAACTGGAAATCCGAACAAAGAAGAAATTAAAGCGGCGCATCACCGTTTGATGATGAAAATTCACCCTGATCAAGGGGGTTCAGCTTATTTCGCTGCAAAATTAAATCAGGCGAAAGATCTATTATTAAAACAATGAAATTGGGATAATTTATGTCTAAGATGCATCAATTTAATGAAAGTATTTTACGGGAATATGATGTTCGGGGAATAGTTGGAGAAACGCTTTTCGAGGAAGACGCAACAGCACTTGGTAGAGCTTTTGGCTCTCTGGTGATAAGGGCTGGCGGCAAAAAAATTTCTTTGGGATATGATGGGCGATTAAGTTCTCCTAAAATGGAAAAAGCTATTCTTGAAGGGGTATTATCAACAGGGGTTGACGTCTTGCGGGTTGGCCTTGGGCCAACGCCAATGCTGTATTATTCAGTTTTCGAACTTGATACGCACGGTGGTATTATGATTACAGGTTCCCATAATCCTGAAAGCCATAATGGCTTTAAGATGATGCTTGGTAAAGGTGGCTGTTACGGCCAGCAAATTCAAGAATTAGGAAAAATGAGCCGCGAGGGTGATTTAGAACAAGGCCAAGGCACGGCGCAAGAAGTTGATATTTTTGATCGTTATATTGATCGTCTGATCAAAGATGTGGATATGGACGCCCTTAAGAAGGCCAATATTTCTATGGCGTGGGATGCGGGCAATGGTGCGGCAGGGGACGTTATGTCTGCTGTGGTTAAACGCTTGCCAGGCAGACATATATTACTTAACGAAAAAATTGACGGCTCGTTCCCAGCCCATCACCCTGATCCGACAGTTCCTGAAAATCTTATCCAGTTACAAGACGTTATTAAGCAGCAAAAACTTGACCTCGGGGTGGCCTTTGATGGTGACGGCGACCGTATTGGCGCTGTTGATTGTGGCGGCGAGATAATTTGGGGCGATCAGCTGCTGGCAATATTAGCCAAAGATGTATTAGCAGAACTGCCAGGATCTAAAATCATTGCTGATATAAAATGCAGCCAAGTGCTTTTTGATCATATTAAAGAGCTTGGTGGTGTGCCCGTTATGTGGAAAACGGGCCATTCATTGATTAAAAGTAAAATGGTGGAATTGAACGCCCCTTTAGCAGGGGAAATGAGCGGGCATATATTTTTTAAACACAAATATTATGGCTTCGATGATGCGATTTATGTGGCTCTAAGGCTGTTAAATACTGTCTGTGCCATAGAAGGGGGCTTGCAAGGAGCGCGAAAAAGCCTGCCTGCCGTGGTTAATACCCCGGAAATTAGAATCGACTGTGCTGAAGGTCGGTCATTTGAGGTGGTCGCTGAAGTGCTTGAACATTTGCGAAAAATCGGTGCACAGGTCAATGATCTTGATGGTGCGCGGGTGCTTTGTGATGATGGTTGGTGGTTGATCAGGGCTTCTAATACTCAAAGTGTCATTGTTGCCCGCTGTGAAGGTAAAGATATGGACGCCTTAAAAAGGGTTTATAGTGATTTATCAGCATGTCTTAAGTTAAGTAATATTGAGCTTCCCGCCCTGCCATAAAGGGGTTAAAATTTTCTATTAAGGATAAAATATGATATTATTTTAGAAAGAGCCCTTTAAAAAGTAAAAATCGGCGCTATCTTTAATAAAGAGTTTTTAATATTCAATATGGTAAAAGTATGAGCGAAGAAAATAATAATGACGATGATAACGGCGATTTTAGTAGTTCTGTACTGACTAAAATCAAGACGAAGACTAAAAAACCGTCCATGTATAAAGTTCTCATGTTAAATGATGATTATACACCGATGGATTTTGTAGTTCATGTCTTGCAGAAATTTTTTAAAAAGGCAGAGCCAGAAGCCTTAAGAATTATGCTTCAAGTTCACCAACAAGGTGTTGGTATTTGTGGTGTATTTAGTTTCGAGCTTGCGGAAAGTAAAGTTCATCAAGTGGTGGATTATGCGAGAAAGTATGAACATCCACTACAATGTACTCTTGAAAAAGAATAAGTTAGGAGAATAAAGTGCCAACATTTTCACCAAATTTAGAACATACATTGCATCACAGTGTGTCAGAAGCCAATAAAAGGCAACATGAATTTGCCACTTTAGAACATTTATTGCTGGGTCTATTGGATGATAAAGACGCGGTGGCGGTACTACGGGCGTGTGATGTTAATGTGGCGCAATTACGGGCGGAATTAAAGGCGTATCTAGATCAGGAACTATCCAACATTACTTTAGAGACAAATCTTGATGCAACGCCAACTGCTGGTTTTCAACGGGTTATTCAACGTTCTATCTTACATGTTCAAAGCAGTGGTCGCGAAGAGGTAAACGGCGGCAATGTCCTGGTCGCACTTTTTTCAGAGCGGGAAAGTCATGCTGTATTTTATTTGCAACAGCACGATGTATCGCGACTTGATGTTGTTAATTATATTTCTCATGGCTTGGCAAAGTCTGGTGACTCTGAACAAGACGACCTCTCTAAGGAAAATTCAGAGGATGAAGATATGGAAAATGTGGAGGGAAGTTCAAAATCTGCCCTTGATAAATTCTGTATCAATTTAAATGAAAAAGCCCGATCAGGTAAAATTGACCCGCTGATTGGTAGAGTAGCAGAGGTTGAGCGTACTATTCAAATTTTATGCCGACGTTCTAAAAATAATCCGCTTTTTGTTGGGGACCCGGGGGTTGGTAAAACCGCCATCGCCGAAGGGTTAGCTCTTCGCATTATCAATAAAGAAGTGCCGGAAGTTCTTCATAATGCGGTGATTTATTGCCTTGAAATGGGTACTCTTTTGGCAGGAACCCGCTTTCGTGGTGACTTTGAAGAACGTATAAAAGCCGTGATTAAAGAAATAGAAGAAATTGAAGGATCTATTTTATTCATTGATGAAATTCATACGATTATTGGTGCAGGGGCAACTGGTGGCGGGGCAATGGACGCTTCTAACTTGCTTAAACCAGCGCTTGCAAACGGAGCTGTGCGTTGTATTGGTTCAACTACCTATAAAGAATATCGTTCTTACATCGAAAAAGATCGCGCCTTACTTCGGCGTTTTCAGAAAATTGATGTGGTTGAGCCAACGGCCCAAGAAACAAAAGAGATTTTAAGAGGGCTTAGAAAATATTTTGAAGAACATCATAATGTGAAATATAGTGATGAGGTTGTTGATGCCGCAGTTGATTTATCGGTGCGTCATATTAATGAGCGAAAATTACCTGATAAAGCCATTGATGTTATTGATGAGGCGGGGGCATCGCAAATGTTGCTAGCACCAGCCAAACGAAAGAAAAATATCACCATAGAAGATATTGAAAATGTGGTTTCAAAAATGGCGCGGATTCCTCCAAAAAGTGTCTCTAAAGATGATAAATCCATCCTCAGGACCTTGCCTATAGATTTAAAACGTGTGGTTTTCGGTCAGGATAAAGCGATTGATATTTTATCTGATGCCATCAAATTATCTCGGGCTGGATTACGCGAAGAAGATAAACCTATCGGTTGCTATTTATTCAGTGGTCCGACCGGTGTTGGTAAAACGGAATTGGCAAAACAACTGGCGAGCCTGCTCGGCGTTGAAATAGAACGCTTTGATATGTCTGAATATATGGAAAGACATACGGTATCGCGGCTTATTGGCGCACCTCCGGGCTATGTGGGGTATGATCAAGGGGGCTTGCTTACGGACGCTATTGATAAAACACCACACTGCGTTCTTTTACTTGATGAAATCGAAAAAGCCCATCAAGATGTTTATAACATATTGCTACAAGTAATGGATCACGGCACGCTGACGGATAGTAATGGTAAGAAAATAGATTTTAGAAATGTGGTATTGATCATGACTACAAATGCCGGTGCTATGGAACTGAGTAAAGAAGCGATTGGCTTTGGAGCATCGGATCAATCGGGAGCTGATGAAGAGGCCATTAAAAAGCTGTTTAGTCCTGAATTTAGAAATAGATTAGACGCCGTTGTTCCATTTTCTGGATTGCCGCCTGTGGTGATCAATCAAGTGGTAGAGAAATTTATTTTAGAGCTTGAAATGCAATTAGAAGATCGTGGAGTTCATATTAAATTATCACCTGCCGCTAAATCATTCATTGCCGAAAAAGGGTATGACAAACATTTTGGCGCCCGCCCTTTAAAGCGGGTCATTCAGCAAGAAATTAAAAGGCCGTTGGCTGATGAACTTTTATTTGGCCGCCTTGTTCAGGGTGGTGAAGTAAAAATCGGTTGTAAGGATAAAAAACTTATCATTGATATTGAACCAGCTCCAAGCCTGCCTGTTGCAAAACCTAAAGGCAAGACAAAGAAACGCAAGGAAGTTATTAAATGAAGGATTATTCTTTGATCACTCGGTGATCAGCCATAGATCACCCTGTCGATTTTTTAAAGGGCAGATAATTTTTTAAATATTCAACATCTTGGTCAACGGCTTTTCGTTCTTGGTTAAGGAAGTTTTCTATAGCATCTTTAAAAGACGGGTTATCAATCCAATGAGCGCTATGGGTGATTGTGGGCTCGTAACCACGGGATAATTTATGCTCGCCTTGGGCTCCTGCTTCGACTTTGGTTAAACCGTTTTTGATAGCATATTCAATGGCTTGATAATAACAAACTTCAAAATGTAAAAATTTATGATGCTCCACTGCGCCCCAATAGCGGCCATAAAGAGTATCTTTTCCAATTAAATTTAAAGCCCCAGCAATATATCGCCCTTCTCTTGACGCCATAATCAGTAATAAATTTTCTGGGATATTTTCACCAAGTAATGAGAAAAACTCCCTATTTAAATAAGGCTGTCCCCATTTTTTATTGGCGGTATTGAGATAAAATTCAAAATAATGATCCCAATGAAATTCTTGAATTTGTGAACCGGATATTATTTCAATTTCAATATCATTATCATGGACACATCGGCGTTCACGGTTAATGTTTTTACGTTTGCGCGATGATAAAGTCTCTAAAAACTGATTAAAAGATTTATAATCGTTATTGAGCCAGTGAAACTGTTGGTCTTGGCGAATAAGAAGCCCCTCAGACGTCATGACGTCAATTTCATTATCTTCTAAAAAAGTAAAATGTAAGGAGGATACCGCACGTTTTTTTGCGTATGAGATTGCACTTTGCAAGAGCAGTTTTTGGCATTTTTCTTTTGGTGCGTCAGGATTGATCATTAATCGCGGGCCCGTAACTGGGCTAAAGGGGATAGAGCATTGTAATTTTGGATAATATTGTCCACCAGCATGGGTAAATGCGTTGGCCCAAGCATGGTCAAATACATATTCTCCTTGGGAATTATTTTTTAAATAAAGCGGCATAACGCCAAGAATTTGATCCTGATCATCGCTTAAAATAATATGTTGTGCCAACCAACCCGTCTCAGCTTTAACGCAGCCGCTTTGTTCTAAGGCACTCAAAAATCCATAACTACAAAAAGGATTAAGGCCAGTTTCATCAGTATAAGCGCAATGATCCCATTGTTTTTTGGATAGTTCTGTAATGCTGTTGATTAACCGGGTTTTCATAATGTTTCAGTGTTCAAAAATTATATTATCCGCAAATTTTTTAGCTTTTTCATTATCTTCGGCGCTACGGACAGTCCATGTTAAAACGGGAATATTGTTTGATTTGCAATATTCTGTGGTGTTATTGGGAAGTGCATTTATATCATAGGCTATGAAGTCAATATTTAATCTTTTGATGGTTTCAATTTGATTTTCTTCTATAAAATATTCTTGGCGCAAATCCCCATCATCAATGGTGGTCGCGACCAATCCACAAATTACGGAGGGATGGTTAATTTTGAAATGTTTTAATATTTCGGGGTAAAAAGACATGATCGCAAGATTGCCGCTATAGTCTTTTATATCGTGCCAGACCGCCTCGGCTACTGCTATAAACTCATTTTGATCGCCTTTTATTTCGATCAGTATGGGAACCTGTCCTTGAGTTTTATTTAATATTTGTTTTAGGGTCGCGATTTTATCTTGTGAATTACCAAGGTTCATTCGAGTTAATTCTAAAGCCGTGCGGTGGATAATCTGTCCACTTTCTTCGGTTAACCGCTCTAAGCTTAGATCATGAAAGACCATGGCTATACCGTCCTTGCTCAGCAGGACGTCAAGTTCAAACCCGCATTGTTTTTGAATGGCTAAATCAAAGGCTGACGCGCTATTTTCTATAATATTTTTTTGCGCGTTATGAAGCCCGCGGTGAGCAAAGATAATTTCCGTCAGCCAGTTCATAATTAATCCGATATATCAACGAGGGCATCAATTTCAACGGAAACATTTCTTGGTAAGGCGTTGGTACCAACCGCAGAGCGGGAATGTTTTCCAATTTCACCAAAAACTTCTACCATTAAATCAGAGGCTCCATTAACCACTTCGGGCTGATTGCCAAATCCATTGTCGCAATTGACAAAGGCGCCTAATTTAATAATACGCTTAAGGCGGCTTAAATCACCTTCACAAATAGCATTGATTTGGGCGATAATATTAATGGCGCATAATTGCGCGGCTTTATAACCCTCTTCTTCTGAAATATCGACGCCAACTTTACCAAGATAAGGAAGTTTACCGTCCTTTATGGGAATTTGACCAGAGATAGAATAAATATTACCAGCTTTAGTATAGGGTACATAATTGGCCACAGGGGCGACAGGTGTTGGTAATATGATGCCTAATCTTATTAAATTTTCTTTCGCAGAATTATTCATAGTTTCTCCATTATTAAATATATTTTTTATTAATGAAGATTACGCTGTTTTAAAACCAAAGAAAAGCAATTAGATTATTAAGTTACATGATATTTGTTATGGTTTTTTTTACGGTCTCGTTTATTTTTATACATAGCTCGATCAGCAATATCAAAAATTTGCTCCATAGTGAATTTATCATCAATCACGGCAAAGCCCATGCTAGCACTGGTATGTAATTGATATTCATCATAATTTAGGGTAATTTTGCGTAAATTATGACGGATATATCCCGCACGCTCTCTACCCTTTTCAATATCGCAGTTGCTAAAAAGGATCGCAAACTCATCCCCTGATAAACGTGATGCAACGTCTGTTTGACGAATGGAGTTATTTAAAATTTGGCCTACTTTTTTCAGCATAGCATCGCCAGCATTATGACCATAAGTATCATTGATATATTTAAAATTATCTAAATCTATATAGGCGAAAAGGCTTGTTTCGCCGTAACGATGTGCACGGGCGACAGCGTGTTGAATTTCATTCTCAAAACCATGGCGGTTAAGTAACCCTGTTAGGAGATCAGTAGAAGTAAGGGATTCTAGGTTAGAAATATACTCTTTTTGATCCGAAATTGTTTGTTCAGCCGCCGCGGCATAATCAAGAATTTCCGACAAAGCTTTCCAGTTTTTTAAAGTCAAGCCATCAGTAGATTGATGAAATTTCTTAATAAGTTCAGAGGCTCTTTCACTAATTTTAAAATTAGCATTATCAAGTTGAAACCCTGGATTATATTGAATGATATTCATAGTATGTCCCTATATTTAAAATAAACTA
Organism: uncultured Kordiimonadaceae bacterium; assembly: GCA_937914685.1. Classification (GTDB taxonomy): domain Bacteria; phylum Pseudomonadota; class Alphaproteobacteria; order Sphingomonadales; family Emcibacteraceae; genus Pseudemcibacter. The sequence goes on along the minus strand of CALDNY010000036.1, from coordinate 120 downwards.
AATTATATAAAGCAAGAGACATGCCAATTATCAAGCCGTTGAAAAACAAGGATTTATTTAGAGAGCGCGATGATAGTTTGTTATTTTGGAAAAAAATACCCTAATGATATAGGTAAAAAA
>CALDNY010000035.1 GCA_937914685.1 uncultured Kordiimonadaceae bacterium | reverse complement strand
ATCAATGCCTTGTTCGCGAAAATGTCGTTGAACACTAACCCAGGCGCCGCGGGCGGTAATGCCCATTTTTTTATGATCATACCCAACAGAGCCGCCCGACGCGAAGGCATCATCAAGCCAAAATCCGTAATCAGCGGCAATACCGTTAGCAATATCGGAGAAAGTAGCCGTTCCTTTATCGGCGGCGACCACTAAATAAGGATCATCATCATCAAGACGAATAACATCCTTAGGCGGGATTACGGTTGCGTCTTTTAAATTGTCAGTAATATCAAGCAGGCCAGAAACAAAGGATTTATAACAATAAATTCCTTCTTCTAAAAATTCTTCACGGGTCGCATTCATTGGCATTTGTTTAGGGACAAAGCCGCCCTTGGCACCAACGGGCACAATGACAGTATTTTTAACTTGTTGTGCTTTGACGAGGCCAAGAACTTCTGTTCTATAATCTTCTTTTCTATCTGACCAGCGAAGGCCACCCCGTGCGACAGGACCGAACCTTAGGTGAACCCCTTCAAAGCGCGGCGAATAGACGAATATTTCAGCATAAGGCTTTGGTTTTGGGGCCTTACGAACGTCCTTACTTTTGATTTTAATGGACACATATGGTTTTGGGTCGCCATTTTTATCCATTTGGTAAAAGTTGGTTCTTAGGGACGATGAGATTACATTTAAATAATTTCTCAGCATGCGGTCTTGATCAAGGCTTTCAACCTTAGCCAATTTTGCCTTAATGTCATTAATGCGATCATCGGCCGCGGACTTACGATCAAAGTCTGCTTCCACATTCAGTTTAAAGTTAATTTCAAATATTTCGGCCAACTGTTTTGAAATATCTACATATTGAGTGAGTGTTTCCTGCATATAAAACTCACTATATGAGCTGCCGAGTTGGCGCAGGTATTTACTATATATTCTTAAAATCAACACTTGTTGATAAGTCATCCCGGCTTTTAGAACAAGCTTGTTAAAACCGTCATTATCAACACGGTTTAGCCATACAGCGTTCAGTGTATCTTCCATGCGGACTTTTAAATCACCAAGATCGAATGGCAGTTTTGCGGGCTCTTCGAGGAAAAAATCATGAATACTATGGATTGTTTTGTCATGATTTTCTTCGGTGATGACTTCAAAGGCATATTCTTCAATAACACGAAGCCCCATATTTTCGAGCATGGGCAAACAATCACTCAGAGCGATGTTGATATGGCTTGTGTATATTTTTAAACGCACCACATAATTGGGATCTTCCTGACTGCGATAAAAATTAAATCCTATATTGTTATTATCGGGTAGCTGTTCAAGTTTATTAACATCGGTTACGGCAAAGCGTGGATCGAAGTTTTCTTGATAGGCGGATGTGAAGGAGCGGCTATATTTGCGAAATAAGGAATTGGCAATTTCTTCGCCCCAACGATCAATCAGAACTTCATGAAAATAGGCCGTCCAGCTTTGGGCTACTTTTGCAAGGCGTTTATTAATGCTCTCCGTATCCGGGTTTGGCACGTCGCCTGGTTTTGTCCGGATGATGAAGTGCCAACGGGCAATTCGCTCATTGCTCAGTTGGGCGTAATGGGATGATATTTCACCATTAAAGCTTTCACATAAAATCTTTTCTACTTTAGTTCTCAGCGAACTATCATAAAGCTCTCTTGGCACAAAGACGAGGGCCGAGACAAATCGCTCGAATTTATCTTTTCGCACAAAAGCCCTACATTCAGGGCGTAGATTGAGATGCAATATGCCAAGGGATGTTGTGAATAGGGCCTTTTCGTCAATTTGAAACAATTCATCACGGGGCAGCGTTTCTAAAATATGAAAAAGCGCCTTTCCATCATGACTATTATAATCAAAGCCACTTCGTTCGACAACGGCGCGGACTTTACGTTTTAGATAAGGAATATTTTGAGCGCGCTGAGTGTAACTATCGGATGTAAAGAGGCCAACGTAACGGATCTCTCCAATGAGTTTGCCTTTAGCGTCGAAATTTTTAAAACCAACATAATCTAAATGCACGACCCGATGAACCAAAGACTTCACATTGGCTTTTGTGATTAACATGATTTCTTTATCGCCCATAAAGGCTTCTATTTCGGGGGAGATTGCCATTAAACCTGTGGGGCCCCTTAGAACATGGACGTCAGGATCGCGTAATATGCCGTACCCCTTTCCAGAGGTCGGCTGCTTTTTATTTTGGTGATCATATTCTCGGTATCCCAGCAAAGTGAAATTATTTTCGGTCATCCACTGTAAAAACTCTTGGGCTTCTTTAATCTCGGCGCGGGCAATTGATTTTGGGGCATTTTCAAGTTGCTTCGTTGTTTCCGCCACCTTTTTAAGCATGGGCTTCCAATCATCAACGCACGCCAAAACAAAATTTGTTACTTGTGTTAATTTTTCCTGTAGAGTGTTAATGTCAACTTGATTGCTCATGGCTGTGATTTCAATATGCATTATACTTTCGGTGATTTTTTTACCACCTTTAGAAACTATATTCCCGCTCTCATCACGCCGAATTTCGATCACAGGATGCATGAGCATATGCAGCGCATTGCCGTCTTCTAATAAATTTGAGGTGATTGAATCAAGCAAAAAAGGCATATCCACACTTAAGATTTGCACGATGGTATGGGAGGACGTCCAGCCATGCTCTTCTAAGGTCGGATTAAATATTCTGATTTTCGAGCCGCTTTGGTTATTGCGTGCTATAAATTTCCAATTATTGAGTGCGATGGCGTAAAGCTCATCAAGCTTGATTTCTAGATCTTCTGGTGAAGCATTTTTGTATAATTCTTGTATAAAAGAAAGAAAATCCGTGCCTTGGATGGATTTCATATGTTCTTTTGCATAATCAAGAATGGAGTTAATTCTAATTTCTTTTTGAGACCAGCTATTCACTGCGTTTTCCTTTTAAAATGCAACATTAGAGTGATTTGAAATTACTTTATATGTAGGGTTTTAATAAATCGTTTATTTACGGGTCCTTTTTTGAAACGCAGTTTGCTTTATAATTGTATCTATTTTTGTAAATTTATCGTCGAGTATTTTTAAAATATCAATAGAGTGTCCGCGCCGTTTAGCTAATAGTAAGAAAAACTCAGGATCGGAAGGCCCAACGATCATCTTTTTCAGTTTAAAATTGCCAATGGAAGGCAGGGCGCGAATAATATCTTTTGCTTCTTTTATGGTGCGTACCTTAGCGGGCAGGGGCGCCGCTTTATTGCCTTGCTTGCGTAAAGACCGGATTTCTCTAACGCACCCTTTGATGCCGCCGGGGAAATTTTTTATGAAGGATGGAAATTCTTCTATGTCAATATTCATATGTCTTGCTAAGGACAGTGCGGCCGCATATTCGGTCAAGCGTGTTTTGTCGTAGTTTTTACCTATACATATTTTTAAAAGGGGCGTGAATGGCGCGCGGGCTTGAATTTTTAATTTATGCTCGTTGACGATTTGGTTGTAAATCTCTGGCTGTTCTTGGCAATTTTCATAAAAACCATAAATGGCCGCAAGAATATTATATAAGCTTTCCCGGCTTCGGTTATGATTTGCGTCGTCTTTTTTGATATAGCTGATTATTTGTTTTAATGCTGACCTAAGATCAGGTCCGGCTATAGAGTCTTTTTTAATATCTGTGTTGGTCGTTGATGTTTCTTCAGTAGATAATGGTTGTTGCGGCTCTGTATTAATGTCGTCCTCTATTACAGCCTCAATCTCAGTTTCAATTTCGTCCTCTATAATTATTTCTTCTTTATCAGCTTTATCTTCTACGGGGGCGGCGGCCTCGATTTCTTCTGGTTCTTCAATTTTTGCTCCTGCCGACATAAATTCTTCAATGGAGGGGGTATCGACTGTGACGTCGTCTGTTTCTGGCTCAGGGAGCTCCCCTATAATATCTTCTTCTATGATATCTTCTTCTATGACGTCTTCCTCATTGGCGGCAATTTCGGCCTCCTCTGGTTCTTCTAATTCTAGAATCACTTCGTCATCTTCGACTTCATCTATAATCTCTTCCTCAACGGCAATGTCGCTTTCGGCCTCCTCTGGTTCACTATCGTCAGATTCTGGCTCAGGGAGTTCACCTATGATCTCTTCTTCTATGACGTCTTCCTCATTGGCGGCAATTTCGGCCTCCTCTGGTTCTTCTAATTCTAGAATCACTTCGTCATCTTCGACTTCATCTATAATCTCTTCCTCAACGGCAATGTCGCTTTCGGCCTCTTCTGGTTCACTATCGTCAGATTCTGGCTCAGGGAGTTCCCCTATGATCTCTTCTTCTATGACGTCTTCCTCAACGACTATGTCGCTCTCGGGTTCTTCATGATGGTCTTGTTCTGCGGAAATTTCGGACTCTGGAGTTATTAAGATTTGTTCTGGGTCTAGGCCACGACCTTGAGCTATTTCTTGCATAAGCTCCTCAATGGACGGCTCTCCTTGATCAAGATTAAGGTCTTTTTCAAGAATCCAGCGAACACCGCCAAGAATAAAATTTATTCGCTTATTATCATCACTGAAAGGAAGAAGAATTCCACGATAGAGCGCTTTTTCCTGATCCGTATTGACAAATTCTGCTTCGAAAGCGATAGGAGCGCGGTTGGCGATCACCTCCAAATAATGATCGGAGACCCGGCTCAGCATTGTGCGCCTTGGAACTTTGTTAATGGGCTTGTTGGTAAGCTCGATATCCAGATCTAACTTCAATTTTTTGCCGATAACCTGAAATTTAGGGGGAGATGATTCGTTTCTAAGGTCGAGTAAAACTAAGTTGTCTTTAAAGGGAGCAATGTCCTCTTGGCGCATACCCTTAAGCATAGGAATGCCTGTTTTCCCTGCTATTGCTTCCCAATTTTCATAAAGGCTATAGGTAATTCGCCTTTCTTGGTCGGCCGCTTCAGCTGCGCTCATCATAAATTCCAGATCATTTATACGGAGTTCTGTTTAATTTTTTCCACAAAAATATTTATACTCTATAAAGACAACTTTATACAGTATAAATTAAAAGAGTATTTAAAAAAAGGATGTTTGCGGTAACTTATTCATAAATAATACAAAAATGTGATCTTCCAACGTCAAATATATAGACGACTTTAGCGAGACTCGGAAAGTTGCTATCATTATAATATGAATAATCCAGCTATAATATAAGCAATGAATGTCATGGAGCCACCAAGAAGCGCATAAGGAAGTTGGGTTCGTACATGATCAAGTAGGCTACAGCCAGAGGCAACCGACGAAATCACGGTGGTATCGGAAATGGGCGAGCAATGGTCCCCAAATACGCCGCCCCCAAGAATAGCCGATATAACAAAGGCTGGCGGCAAGCCCAACATATGAATAAGCGGCACGCCGATCGGGATCATCAGAGCGAATGTACCCCACGATGTTCCTGTGGTAAATGCCATCAAAGAGGCCGCTAAAAAAAGCATGGGGACGATTAGAATAAGAGGAAGAGCTTCGCCGGCGATCCCTGCGATGAAAGCACCAGTACCAAGAACTTTTAAACTCGCTCCTAAGGCCAGGGAGAGCAGGACGATGGTCACTAATTGTAAGAGCTCATTCATTCCTTTAAAGCCAATTTCCACCAGCCCAGTATGGGTGAAACGGCCGCTGGAGAGCATCATTATATAAGCAATGATACAGGATAAGATGGTAGAATATAGGATAGATTTTGATCCGTCACCATTCCTGATGACACCGTCGCCGGTCCAATACATAAAGATGAAGATAAAGACAATTAGAGAAAGTAGGGGGATGACCATGAAGCGGGCTTTACTCGGGAGAAATTCTGGTACGATTTCTTGTTTAATCTCTTGTTGCTTTAAAGCTTCGCATTCCTTTAGGGGGCCAAATAATTTGTCACTCAAGATGGTATATAGAACAAGCGCCAGAGCGATCCAAGCATAAAAATTATAGGCGATGGTGCCAACGACCACCGCTTCAGGGTTTTCTAATCCATTGGCGTGGAGGTTGGCAAGCACCACAGCCCCCCAGCCGTTAATGAGGATCAATATACAAACAGGCGCACTGGTGGCATCAATAACGTACGCCAATCGTTCGCGGCTCATGCCAAATTTATCAAACAGCCCCCGCGATAAAACCCCTGCCGTAATGACGCTGAGGTTCGATTCGACAAATAATATAATACCTGTGAAAAAAGTAAGTAATCCCGCTTGTTTTTTGGTTTTGGTAATTCCTTTGTTAATGAGGAGATCAACAAGAGCCGCGACACCGCCAGAATGGCGAAGATAGGCAATGAGGCAACCGATAATAAGAGAGAACATCAGGACACGTGTATTGCTCGGGCTGGAAAAAACGCTAACGATCCGTTCAATGGTTTCAATGGGAGCAAATAAAGGAACGCCGCCGCTTGCATCTATAAGGAGCAGAAGTTCAGAGGTGAAGATAGCAGCAAGTAATGCCAAAATAACTTCTTTACGCCAAAGAACAATGCCAATAGCAACTATTTGCGGTAATATTGTTAACCAACCCATTATTGATCCCTCTTGTGTGACTTTTTGTGTTTTCTTTTGTTTTTTGCAGTATGCTGTTGGGGTGGTATAAAAGCAAGATATCTTATTGGAGGGAATGATGAAATTTTTTATAAGTATTATAGCAACTATGGTCGCGGTGGTTTTTGTGGCCCAGACAACTTATGGCGCTCAGAGCATTCTTTTAAAACCATCCTATATTGTTGATGTTGAACAAGGAGCATTAATTGAAGGTCAAAATATACTAATCTTAGACAACAAAATTATAGCGATTGGTAGCGAAGAAGAAATCAGTAAAAACAATGATTTATCAGAAAATAACCTAAAAATTATTGATATGAGAGGCCTGACTATTATGCCAGGACTTATTGATGCCCATAGCCATATATTGCTTCATCCTTATAATGAAACCAGCTGGAATGGTCAGGTTTTAAAGGAAAGTCGTGCCGAACGGGTGGCGCGCGGCGTTACTCATTTAAAGGCGACTTTAGAGGCGGGCTTTACATCATTAAGAGATTTAGGCAGTGAAGGGGCGGGTTATGCGGATATTGGTTTGCGTGATGCCTTGGATAAAGGTGTGATTGAAGGGCCAAGGCTTATCGTCGCAGGAAGGGCCATCGTTGCAACAGGGAGCTATGGGCCCAAAGGATATGATCTTTCCCATGATATTACGCTCGGGGCGGAAGCGGCGGACGGCAATGATTTAATTCGAGTGGTTCGTGATCAAATCGGCAAAGGCGTTGATGTGGTAAAAGTCTATGCGGATTATCGTTGGGGGCCAAAGGGGGAGGCAAAGCCAACTTTTAGCGCCGATGAGTTTAAATTAATCGTCGATGTTGCCGCCAGTAGCGGTAGGCGCGTTGTTGCTCACGCCGCGACCGACCAGGGTATGCGTAGAGCCATATTGGCCGGCGTTCAATCCATCGAGCATGGCGATATGGGAACGTTAGATACGTTTAAGCTGATGAAAAAGCATGATGTTATCTATTGCCCGACCGTGACAGTCACAGAAGCAATATCGCAATATAATGGCTGGAAAAAGGGCCAAGACCCCGATCCTCGCGGCGTTATCAATAAGCATGACGCCGTGACGTCAGCCTTAAAAGCAGGTGTAACATTTTGCAATGGCAGTGATGTGGGCCCTTACACGCACGGCGATAATCTGCGAGAGCTTAAGCTGATGCATGACTACGGGCTTTCTATTAAAAAAACCCTTCAGGCGGCGACGATGGTTGGCGCGGAATTGATGAATTTGCAAGGCGAAATAGGCCAAGTGAAAGTTGGCTATTTGGCCGATTTGATCGCGGTGAAAGGAAACCCGTTACAAGATTTAAATAGCCTTAATGATATTAAGTTCGTTATGAAGGACGGACATATCTATAAATAATGGTTTTCCAAAGAATGAGAAATTAAAGAAGGTTAAGTTCCTAAAATGTCAGAAAAATATGAACATACAGGCGAAAAAGGTGAATATATTGATAGTTATTATTCGCGTACGTTAAATGTCGCCCAAGAATTTCTCCCATTATTAGAGGAAATCACCACGCCCGTATGCATCATTGGCGGCGGCATGGCCGGGGTTGCAACGGCCCAAGGGTTGGTTGATCGAGGGATAAAGCCAGTATTGATTGAAGCCAACCGTATCGGCTGGGGGGCTTCGGGTCGTAATGGCAGTTTTGTCAGTGCGGGCTATTCTTTGGGGGCGCAGAAAATTGTTGAAAAAGTGGGCAAAGAACATGCCCGTGCTCTTTGCGCGTTGACGGTGGATGCCTTGGCTTTGATTAAAAAGAGAATTGGTGAGCGCAGCGATTTGCGCGGCGAGACTGATGGACTTCTCAATGTTTCATGGTTTAATGAGAGGGACGCGGTAGAGAAAAACATTGAATGTCTCAATGATATAATGGGGGTGAATTATCAATTTTGGTCACAACAGCAAATAACGGACTTATATCATTCAAAAAGATATTATGATGGATATATGAAGCCAGACGCTATTCAAGTTCATTCCTTGAATTATACCTGCCATAGCGCCAGACAAGCCCAAGAGGGCGGTGCGCGCGTTTTTGAAAAATCCCCTGTGATCAATATTAAAAAACATGGCAATGGCTGGAAAGTGATGACAAAACATGGAGCGGTTATTGCCGATCAAATTGTTATGTGCTGTAGTGCTTATATTGGTGATTTGAATTTTAAGTTGTCTGCCGCGACTTTGCCTGTGGCGACTTATGTTCTTCTTACCGAGCCGATTGGTGATCGATTAAAGTCTGCTATTGAAGGCCCTTATGGTGTTAGCGACAATCGCTTTTCCTCAAATTATTATCGCACCCTTGCCGATACGCGTCTTTTTTGGGGTGGGCGGGTCTCTATGTTTAACCCGACAGGGGCAAAGCTTGAAAAAATCATGATGACTGATTTGCTTCATGTATACCCACAATTAAAAGGGGCTAGGGCTGATGTGGCATGGGGCGGCTTTATGGGCTACCCCGTTCACAAAATGCCGCAAATTGGCGAATTGGAACCGGGGTTTTGGTATAATCAGGGCTTTGGCGGTTCAGGAATGACCGCGACCGTGGCGGGTGGCGAAGTTGTCTCGGACGCCATTGCAAATGGTGACGAACGTTATAAACTCTTTGAACCTTATGGGCTTACATATGCAGGTAGGCCGTTTGGCTCGGTCATTGCACAAACGGCATACTGGTTGTTTCAGTTACAAGACGCTTATAAAAGTTGGCGCCTTAATGGGTAATTACTTGTATAATAAGGTATCAAATATAAGCTTTCTCATGGAATAGATATATTTACGTTCTGTGGTTTTCGGCCGGCTGTTGGTGACCATGATCACGGCGGAATTTGTTTTGGGATTTAAATAAAAGAATGAATAATATGCGGCCTGACTTCCGGTATGGCCGATATAATGTGCTTTACTGGCTTTATGGTCATAAAGAAAAAATCCATTGCTCATTTGCTCAACCCAGCCATCATTGTCATCAATGGGGACCACGGGCTTCCACATATTTTCCAGTGTTTTGCGTTTTATTATACCCTCGTAGAGTTGTTTATCTCCGACACCAAGTAAGAAGTTAAAATATTTAGACATATCCGTGAGCGGTGAATTTAAACCGCCGTTAGAGGTGGTTATGCCCGTATCGAAATCGAGGCCCTGTTCATCAATAACGCCGTCAACCACGAAATAATTATTGGAACGATATTTAAGCAGATGTCTTGGCGTTGTATCAAAATAACTATGATGCATTCCGAGCGGCAGCAGGATATTTTTATGAATATAAATTTCAATATCCTCGCCAGCGATCTGTTCGATAACCTTACCAATGAAGATAAGGGCTGGGTTGGAATATTGATATTGTGATCCTGGCTTAAAATTAATTTTCATATAAGGCAGCATGGCAACAATTTGCTGCCAATTAGTAGGCTCAAACGGCATCCAATCTTCACCAGAAGTCCACGGCCATGATCCATCTCTAAATCCAGAAGAATGACTGATCAGCATTTGTAAGGTAATATCCTCCATAGGCCCATAGGGGTTATGGACTTTTTTAAGCTCAGGCAAATATTTAATAATTGGATCAGACAACTTAACCTTACCCTCCTCTACCAATTGCATCAGGGCAATTTCTGTAAAAGTCTTGGTAATAGAAGCCCAGTGAAAAATGGTGTTTTCATCGACCTTGCGTTTGGTTTTTAAATCAGCAAACCCAAGACTTAAAGCCCCGTACGTTTTTCCGTCTCGCAAATAATATAAACTACCGCCGACAGTCTCAGACGTTACAAAGTCTTTTTTCATAACATCGCTGACATGATCCCAAGCGTCTGCCACTGATACATTATCTTGAGCATGAGCATTTAAAATAAAAGCAAAAGATATGAAAGCATAAAAAACATTCTTTATCATAGCGTTAGTCCCCTTTAGTTTTTAAAAGTACACGGCCATAAGTTGGCTCAGATGATTTTGCTGACGTATCTGTGACCTGTCCATTAACAATCACATAATCAAAACCTGTGGGTGGTGCGTAAATATCTGTCCAAGTAGTATTGGCTTTTACATTTTGAATATCCATGACCAATATATCAGCGCCGTAACCCTGTTTAAGCAGACCGCGGCTTTTCAGACGGAATATATGGGCGGTTTGGCCGGTCATTTTATTGATGGCCAGTTCTAAGGACAGAAGTTTGTCACGCACTACATATTCTTCGATTACCTTGGGAAAAGATCCAAAAGACCGGGGGTGACGCATGGTGGGACTACCGTCTGTTGAGATTGAAACATCAGGGGCGGTAATAAAAGCGTCCTGAGTTTCTTTTGTCATGATAAAATGGGCAGTTCGCGGCCCATTATGGCCATAATCAATGATAATATCTTCTGGGTCTTTGCCCGTAATTTCTGAAATTTCCGCCACCGTTTTACCAGAAAATTCGCCCGATGATACCAAAATAGCCCCCGGGCCGTTGCGGCGGATTATTTTGGCACGCAGGAATTCTTCAAATTCTTTGCGGCGGTTTTGGACGGCATCATTAAATTCAAATTCACGTTTTGCCCATTCGGGGTAAAGATAGCTCATGTCACCAAAGCTAGCGAGATAAGGATAAACATCAGCGGTGATGTCAATGCCCGATGCGCGGGCGTCTCGAATTTGTTTAAGCACCGCTTCGCCTTGAGCGCGCGTTTTACCGTAGACAACTTTAATATGCGATGCATTAACACGAGCATATTTTCCTTGTTCAATCAATTCAGCAATCGAGGCTTCTACCTTGTCATCATCTTCATTACGGATATGGCTACTGATCAGGCCATCATTTGCCCCCACCACTTTAGCAAGGCCAGCCATTTCGGCGGCGTCTGCATAACGGCCCGGCACATATTCAAGGCCCGTGTTTAAGCCGTATGCCCCCGCTTTCATGGCGTCAATCAGTAATTGTTCCATTTTAATCTGGTCTTCGGCGCTGACCTTGTCTTTTTCACCGCCGCCGGACAGTTTTCTAATGGTGCCGTGGCCTACTAAGGTTGCCACATTGGGGCCGGTGCCGTTTGCATTAACCGCATCTATCCAATCACGAAAGGAAATTTTATCATTGGAGCCAGGGTTGCCGCCGTCTTGACCGAGCATCACAGTGGTAATACCTTGACGGAGAAAGTTTCTCAAATTGTCGTTATCTTCACGCAAAGGATCGCCGTGGGAGTGAGCATCAATAAAACCAGGCGAGACAACTTTTCCAGAAGCGTCGAGGGTTTGGATAGCCTTTATTTTTGTGGCATCAATAGCACCAACATAGGCGATTTTATCACCACTGACTATGACATCGGCCATATAAGATGGCTCACCAGACCCATCAACGATAGTGCCTCCTGCTATATAAAGATCATATGTCTTTGTATAATCTGGCCCTGCAAGCTCTTGATCCTGATCGTTAGATGAGCAGGCGGCACAAAGCATAACAGTAAAAATGGCAAGCAATTTGGTTAAAGTGCTCATTTATTTCTCTCCCTATTTTTCTTTTAAGTTAATCATAGTCTTTCTAATAAGCCAAGCAATAGAAAAGCTTATTTTCAGACTTTCTAAAATTGTAAATTACTTTAGTATGAGTAAAAAATAGAGGGAGAATAAATGTGCCGCCTGTAGATTATGGCTTTCTGTCAGTCATTCCAATTATCATAACCTTAGGCATTGCCGTCTGGACGCAAAATGTGATCATCGGCTTGTTCAGCGGGGTTTTTTGTGGAGTTATTATTTTAAACGGTTTTAATCCCGTCATGACGTTAAGTTTAATGGTCTCAGATTATTTTGTGCCGCAAATGACGTCCCCGAGCAACGCGGGAATTTTAGTGCTGATGTGTTTTATAGGGGGCTTTGTCGCTCTTATCGAAAAATCGGGCGGGGCGGTGGCCTTTGCCACGAAAATGACCCATATCATTACCAATCGCTTTAAAGCGCAAATCGCCACATGGCTAACGGGGATTGCCATCTTTTTCTCTGATCTTGGCACGCCTTTAATTGTAGGGCCAATTTATAGACCTATCATTGACAAGCTTAAAATATCACGGGTCAAGTTGGCGTGGATTATTGATACGACCGCTTCCCCTGTGGCGGTTCTCGTGCCGTTTATAGGTTGGGGGGTTTATTCAATGGGGCTGATTGAAAAACAATATTTGCAAATCGGTTTGAGCGAACCTGCTTTTGATGCCTATGTTAGTGCTATTCCCTTTCAGTTTTATTCTATATTTGCTATTTTGATGGTGCCGTTAGTAGCGTTTTCCGGTTATGAATTCGGCCCTATGGCGCGGGCGGAACAACGCGCGCAAGCAAATGCGGCTCTCGAAGATGATAGCGGTCAGAATATTGATGATACCATGTCCCATCCTAATGCTAAGGCTATTTTTGTTTGGTTGCCATTGGTGGTTATGGTCAGTATTTTATTCTTTTTGTTGGTGCCGTTGGGTTTTCCGTTAAAATCAGTGCCGTCCTTGGCTTTTCGTGGCGCTTTATCAAGCGCTTACTTTTTTTCGGCACTGACGTTGATTGTTTTGATGATGGTGGAGGGTGTTAAAAGCTTTAAAGAAAGCATGGTGATCTATTTTACCGGGGTTAGTAAAATGACCAGCATCTTAATCATTCTTGTTCTTGCGTGGTCGTTAAGCTCGCTTGGGGGGGATCTTGGCACGCCCAATTATATTATTTCATTAGCTCAAGGCAATTTTGCCCCTTATTTAGTGCCGGTTATTGCCTTTTTATTTGGTGCTCTTATGTCCTTTGCCACGGGATCTTCTTGGGGCACATACGCCATAATGATGCCGCTGATCATTGCGGTGGCTCACGCTCTTGGGGCGCCGATGCATGTTTGTATTGGCGCTGTGCTATCAGGCGGTATGTTTGGTGATCATTGCTCGCCCATATCAGACACCACTATTTTGTCGGCATCAGGCGCGGGATGTAGCCAGTTTGATCATGTTCGCACTCAATTACCCTATGAACTTTTCAACGGCTCAATTTGCATAGTCTGTTATATTACGGCAGGGATCACCGAAAGTAATCTTGTGTTTATTCCCGGTTTATTATTGCTTGGTCTTGGTCTTTTTATGCTCAATAAAGTGGCGGGGGTAAAAATACATAATTACCAGGCTTAATTATTTATTTTGGCTTAATGTTGAATCCTGCCACAGAGTGTTCAACGCATGCCATAGATTGCGGCGGGTCGCCGATAAATAAAGTTCATTATTGGCAAGCTCTTTAACCAGTAAATCATGAGCGGTTCCCAGGGAATGATAGGGCATTTGCGGAAACAGATGATGGGTTGCATGAAAACGAAGTCCCACCGGCGCCCAAAAAGGTGATAAAATTCCGCCCGTAACATCAATACTATCAAGGAATTGATCGGCGACTGTCATCTTGACGTCACCAGGATTGCGATAAGCATGAGCGCCAAGGGTTCGTAAACTATTCATGGTAAAAACCACCAGCGTCACAAAATACCAGACAAAGGCCACCTTTAAGGGCAAAATGTCTAAATATATTAAGACGGCCACCGTCCAAACATAAAATGTCGTACATAGTTCCTGTAATCGCCAATGTTCACCGTCTAGCTTGCTCGGTGGTGGTCTGCGATAATCAAGATCAATGGTCAGCGATGATGCCCGTTGCCAAGCGTAATTCGCTATGGTCTTATTAAACCATGACAGCGGCGTTAATATTAAAAAGCGCACTAAAAACAATAAAGGCAAAACTAAAGATAAAAAGACATAAACAACTATTTTCCAGTGTTGTTCTGCACCAAAAGGCAAATATTCTCCATCCTCTTTAGTCCCGTATGTATCGCGGCGATGATGGTCGCTATGAACGCCTTGATAGGTGAATGATGGAATGAGGAGGGGAAAACCCGCGATTAAATTCCAAAAAGCAATGAAGATTTTAAATGAGCCCTTTTTTAAATGGACAAGTTCATGGGTAAAAATGGCAACACGGTATAGGGAAAAAGCGCTGACAATAAACGCGGCGATGTTCAGGGCTGTAAACGTGGGCGTTACAATAACAAGATAAAAACCACCCCAGCCAAGGATTGCATTGGCTAATAAATCGACCCAATAAATAATAGGGTTTGGTTTCATTAAATGGGCTACCAGAGCACGCGCTTCTTGAAGTGGGAAATCTTCGCTATTTTTCGGGGCCGGCATTAAATTTCTCCAATTTTAATTTTGTCTGCAATTAAGCACACTCTATACCATACTCTCTATGTATGTTTTTGACACAAATCAATATTCAAGTGTAAAAAATTGATTTAAGATGGTTTGAACATAAACAATAAAAGATAGAGTAATAATGAATACATATGATCGTTTGATTTCAGGATATCGTGAATTTAAGAAAAATTATTTGGGCGACGAAAACCGAGAATGGTTAAAAGTCGCCGGCGAACGACAAGACCCAAAAGTTATGATGGTGGCGTGTAGTGATAGTCGGGTTCATCCGGCGATTTTAACCAGAAGTGCTTTGGGCGAACTTTTTATGGTTCGTAATGTGGCCAATGTAGTGCCTCCTTTTGAAAAAGACGATGCTGAAGGAACCTATCACGGCACCAGTGCCGCCATTGAATTTGCTGTGAACAACCTTCATGTTGAGCATATTATTATTATGGGCCATAGCGGCTGTGGGGGAATTGAAGCGTTGATGGATCAGTCGGTAACGGGTGAAAATAGCGATTTTAGCTTTATCCGTCCTTGGATGAAAATTGTTGAACAGGCCAATGAATTTAATGAGCGCGAAGTAACAACCATGAGCAAAAAGTCGCGGGTTTGTGTCTGTGAACAACGGGCGATCTTAATCTCGCTCAATAATTTGGTGACCTTCCCTTGGGTTAGGGATGCTATTAAAGAAGGAAAGCTACAGCTTCACGCTTGGTATTTTGATATTAAAAGCGGAAATTTAAGCGAATATGATAGAGACAGCGAAAGTTTCGTAGAAATTAAATAAGGCCTCCGAATATTTTTTTGATAATATCAGACAAAACCAATTATATTGGCTGTGTCCATTAAAGTATCAATATAAGTATTTAACGCCGACATATGCCCCTTGTCTTCAATATAGTTTTTAATGTGATTTTCAACCATCTCAAAAGGGAGCGTTCTTTTTGATGATTTATCAATGAAACGCTCAGGGTTCTGATCATAATAGCGCCGACAAATATCGCGGTCCGCTGTAGGCACGCGGATAACTTTATCAATCAATGCTTCAATGACTAGCTCTTCTTTTTCTTCGTCAATATGTTCAAGTTGATCAAGGGCCGTAAGGCCTTGAGCTACCGCCGCTTCGAGCAGTAATCGGCGAATGATCAACGCGCGCGAGGCTTGGCGGCGCGCCTCTTCGACGGTTGGCGCGGGGTGATGTTGCATTTCCACATGCACGTCATCGTCAGTGATTTCCACGTTATTTACAAATACTGGCATTTTACGCTCCTCCTCTGCGACGAACGATTTGATATCCTGTTCTAAACAGATATTTAACAGGCGCGCTTAACATATGGACAAGCCGCGTAAACGGAAAGACGAGAAATATGCTCAGTCCAAGCACAATGTGAGCTTTAAAAACCCATGCTTCATTGACGATAAAATCAGCTGCTCCCGCCCTAAAGGTGACAATATGCTGGGCCCAATTGGCCAGCGCAATCATTGATGAGCCATCTAAATGCTGTGCTGAATAAGGAATAGTGATTAGCCCTAAAATGAGTTGAACATAGAGGATCACCAGCAATGCAATATCGGAAAAGCGGCTTGTGGCTCTAATACGTTTATCAAAAAGCCTTCTGTATAATAGCATACTTAGTCCAATGAAGCATAATGTTCCAAATACGCCGCCTGCTACCATGGCCATTAGTTGTTTTGTCGCTGCTGTCATTATAAGATGATAGATCGGTTCAGGGGTTAGTAAGCCCACGAGGTGACCGAAGAAAAGCAAAATAACACCAATATGGAATAAATTACTGCCCACGCGCATGCCTTTAGAGCGCAGGAGTTGGCTTGAATCTGCCTTCCAGGTATATTGATCGCGATCATAACGCATGATGGAGACACCGACCATAATCATGATGGCAAGATAAGGATAAATGCCAAAAAAGAATTGGTTGAGGTACGATGAAAAGTCTTGAGTAATTTCGGGGGTCATTGGTTCACGCCTCCTGATATAGGGGAAGGATTTATTTGCGGAGGGACTGTTGAGGTCTCACAGCTCACACAGTCCGTCAGGTTTTCTGTAGAATTATCAAAAGCCTCGGCCTCGGCCCACTCTTTATCTAATTGTTCTAGGGTTTGTATTTCAAGCTCGGCGGCTTTGGCCCGCTCGACAACGGCGCTATCGGCTTTTACTTTTGCTAAGGCTTCAATGGCATCAAAAAGCACACTATAAAGACTATCTCTTTTTTTAAGCTTAACGCCGATGGTGGCGATGACATTTATCGGATCACCAATGAGATCAATGGCCTCCTCTACTGGACAGCAGGATAGATATTCTAAAAACAGTGGAAGATAATCGGGAAGTTCACCGTCGGTCATATAAAAGCCGCGCTCGGCGTAACTTTCTTTTAAATTTACCATTGCTTGGCCGCGATCACGGCTTTCACCGTGGATATGTTCAAACATATGTAAACAATGGGCGCGACCCCGATCAAACAGCATCACATAATCTTCTTGCAATTCATATAAATCGCCCTGTTTTAAGGCGGCGGTGAATTTTAGTATTTTGTTTAAATGACGCTTAGGAAGTAAGGCTTCAGACGTCAGCACTTGTTCTATATCCGCCAAATGATCAATCATCGGCTGTTTTGGATAAGAAAGCAGCATGCCTAATATTTTAAAGGTTTTCATGATGAACTCCTCACTTTTCCACTCATGGTGTTTTTATGGGTTGAGGCGCCAAATAAATTAGTACGACCCTCTCCACCAGAACATCCATTACCGAAACTAAATCCACATGATGACCTTGTTTCAAAGGCAATATCATTATCAAAGGGTGTCTCGCCAGCATATTCGCGGTGGTTTGTAGGAATGACAAAGCGATCTTCATAATTGGCAAGCGCCATAATACGGTACATGTCATTAAGGGTGTTTTCATCAAGATCAACCGCATCAAGGATAGCTTGGTTATGGTTGCCATCAACACTGACCTCGCGCATATATTCGCGCATGGCCATCATCCGCTGTAAGGCAAATTCCACGGGTTGTGTTTTGCCTGCGGTCAGCATGTTAGCGAGGTATTTAACAGGAATTCTAAGGTCTTCCGTGCTGGGAATGACCCCGCTTCGTGATAATTTTCCTTCTTCCATGGCGCTTTGGACAGGCGATAGTGGCGGAATATACCAAACCATCGGCAAGGTGCGATATTCAGGATGAAGCGGAAAGGCAACTTTCCAATCCATAGCCATTTTATAAACGGGGCTATTTTTAGCCGCGGCCATCCAGCTATCAGGAATTCCTTGTTTCTTCGCGGCAGAAATAACCTCAGGATCATGAGGGTCAAGGAAAATATTAAGTTGAGCTTCGTATAAATCTTGCTCATTTTCCGTGGCGGCAGAGGCTTCAATCTTATCCGCATCATAAAGCAGAACCCCAAGGTAACGAATACGACCGACACAGGTTTCTGAACAAACGGTTGGATCGCCCGCTTCAAGGCGTGGATAACAAAGGGTACATTTCTCTGATTTACCACTGTTCCAGTTAAAATAAATTTTCTTATAAGGACATCCGCTGACGCACATGCGCCATCCTCTGCATTTGTCTTGATCTATAAGGACAACGCCGTCTTCTTCGCGTTTATAAATGGCGCCACTAGGACAGGACGCTACACAAGAAGGGTTCAAGCAATGTTCGCATAGCCGCGGTAGATACATCATAAAGGTGTTATCAAACTGGCCATACATTTCTTTTTCGATGTCTTTAAAGTTATAATCTTTGGAACGTTTTGAAAACTCGCCGCCAAGGATTTCTTCCCAGTTGGGACCCCAAACGGCCTTTTCCATCTTCTCGCCCGTGATCATTGAATGCATGCGAGCAGTCGGCGGTGTTTTTACCTCCGGTGATTTTTGTAATCTTTCATATTCGAAGGTGAAAGGCTCATAATAATCATCAATTTCAGGCAGGTCGGGATTGGCGAAAATTTTAGAAAGAATGCGAAATTTTCCTCCTAGTTTCGGTTTAATTTTGCCGTTACCAAGGCGAACCCAGCCGCCATTCCATTTATCTTGATTTTCCCAGTCGCGAGGATAACCAATGCCTGGTTTAGTTTCCACATTATTGAACCACGCATATTCGACCCCCTCGCGGGATGTCCAGACGTTTTTACAGGTAACCGAACAGGTATGACAGCCGATACATTTATCGAGATTAAGAACCATACCAATTTGTGCACGTATTTTCATTATGCTAACTCCTCATGACTTAACAGGCCTTTGGCGTCAACCGTTTCATTTCCAACTTGTTCGTCTAACCATAGGACGTTGTTCATTTTGCGAACCATGACAAATTCATCACGGTTCGAGCCAACGGTTCCGTAATAATTAAAGCCGTAGGAAAGCTGAGCGTAACCACCGATCATATGGGTTGGCTTAACAGTGGTGCGGGTCACGGAATTATGAATTCCACCCCGTTTGCCAGTTGTTTCGGCGGCAGGCGTATTAATGGTTTTTTCTTGGGCGTGATACATCATACACATACCGTCCATTACCCGTTGCGAGACAACGGCTCTGGCGGCAACGGCACCGTTAGTATTGTAAAATTCGACCCAGTCATTGTCTTCTACGTCGATTTTCTTGGCATCATTTTCACTGATCCAAATAATCGGGCCACCACGGCTTAATGTTTGCATTAATAAATTCTCAGAATAAGTACTATGAATGCCCCATTTTTGATGCGGTGTGATCCAGTTTAAGGCAATTTGTTTGTTGCCATTATCAAATTTTTCCGCCACCGGCTTTACAGTTCTTGTATTAATCGGCGGTTTATACACACAAAAGCCTTCGCCAAAATCGCGCATCCAGCTGTGATCTTGATAAAATTGTTGACGGCCAGTAAGGGTACGCCAAGGAATAAGTTCATGAACATTAGTGTAACCCGCGTTATAGCTTACATGTTCATCTTCAAGGCCGCTCCATGTGGGAGACGAGATAATTTTTCTTGGCTGGGCTTGTAAATCACGAAAACGCAGTTTTTCATCTTCTTTTGGTTTGGCCAAATGTTGATGTTTGCGCCCCGTAATTTTTTCCAGCGCTCCCCATGCTTTAACGGCAACATGGCCATTTGTTTCGGGGGCCAAAGATAAAATAACTTCTGAGGCGTCAATATCTGTTTCAATGCAGGGCATTCCTTTAGAGACCCCTTCATCAGTAACAAGATGGTTAAGCTCACCAAGAAATTTATATTCAGTCTCCGTATTCCAAGAAATTCCCTTACCTCCGTTGCCGATCTTAGTCATCAGCGGGCCAAGGGCGGTAAATTTCTTATAGGTGTCGGGATAATTGCGTTTAACGTCAATGAAGTTAGGCATTGTTTTGCCGGGGATCGCCTCTATATCGCCTTTATACCATTCTTTGACATCAGTGGCTTGGGCCAGCTCGCCCGGGGTATCATGCAAAATCGGCACCGCTACCACATCGGTTTCTTCGCCCAAATGTCCTACACAAAGTTCAGAGAATGTTTTTGCAATTCCTTTATAAATATCCCAATCACTGCGGCTTTCCCAGGCGGGATCAACGGCACGACTTAGGGGATGAATAAAGGGGTGCATATCTGATGTGTTGAGATCATTTTTCTCATACCATGTGGCAGAAGGCAGAACAATATCGGAATAGAGACAGGTAGTAGACATTCTAAAATCTAATGTTACAACCAAATCTAATTTACCTTCGGGCGCATCCTCGGCCCATTCCACTTCTGTTGGTCTAGCTTGATTACGCTCAGCCAAATCCTCGCCCATGAGGCCATTTTGCGTGCCCAGCAGATATTTGAGCATATATTCATGACCTTTACCACTTGAGCCTAAGATATTAGAGCGCCAAATGAACATGTTTCTTGGGAAGTTTTTCGGATTATCTGGCGCTTCACAGGACATGCGCAGGGATCTGTCTTTCAAGCGTCCTACGATATATTCTGCAGTCGGCTTACCAGCTTCTTTAGCGGCTTTAGTAAGTTCTAAGGGATTTTCTTCTAATTGCGGGGCGGAAGGTAACCAGCCCATGCGCTCAGAGCGTACATTACAGTCAATTAGCGAGTAATCTTTCCATTTTTCCTTATCGGCGAGTGGTGATAAAACCTCATCAACGCCGAGCGTTTCATAACGCCATTGGCTTGAATGACTATAAAAGAAAGATGTACTATTCATTTGACGAGGCGGTCTGCTCCAATCAAGGCCAAAGGCCAGCGGTAACCACCCTGTTTGTGGGCGCAGTTTTTCTTGACCCACATAATGGGCCCAACCACCGCCAGATTTACCGATACAGCCACACATGACGAGCATGTTAATAATACCACGGTAATTCATATCCATATGATACCAATGATTTATGGCCGCACCCAATATGACCATAGAACGGCCTCTTGTTTTATTGGCATTGGTGGCAAATTCACGGGCGATTGTAATGACTTTTTCACGGGATACACCAGTGATTTTTTCTTGCCATGCAGGGGTATAAGGGGCGTCGTCATCAAAATCTTTAGCGATGCTATCGCCGCCAAACCCTTGATCAACGCCGTAATTGGCAACCATAAGGTCAAAGACCGTTGCCACAAGAATATCGCCGTCTTTTGTTTTGACTTTTCGGGCGGGAATTTTATGTTTTAAGATACTGTCATGATCAGTATTTTTGAAAATAGGCTGATCATTTTCCTGATTACCAAAATAGGGGAAGCAAACATCAACAACCTCATCATGTTTTTGTACAAATGATTTTTCTGGCCAAATTTCTTTGCCGTTGAGAAGGTTTTTAGCCTCTAAATTCCAGTTTTTCTCTTCGCCCCAACGTGAACCGATAGTGCCGTTTGGTACGATCAATTCATTATTATTGGCATCGATGGCAATGGTTTTCCATTCGGGATTATTATCTTGGCCTAAATTATCAGCAAAATCCGAGGCGCGTAATGTGCGCCCGGCGACTAAACCGGCCTCTGTTTGATCAAGGCGAACAAGGAAAGGCATATCGGAATAAAGGCGGCAATATTCATCAAAATAATCGCTTTTACCGTCCACATGAAATTCTTTAAGTATGACATGACCAAAGGCCATAGCCAAGGCCGCATCTGTTCCTTGCCGCGGGTTAAGCCACATATCGCTGAGTTTCGCTACTTCACTATAATCAGGCGTAATAGCCACTGTTTTTGTGCCCTTGTAGCGCACTTCGGTGAAAAAGTGAGCATCAGGAGTTCTGGTTTGTGGCACGTTTGAGCCCCAAGCCATAATATAAGAAGAATTATACCAGTCGGCACTTTCAGGAACGTCCGTTTGCTCACCCCAAACTTGTGGTGAGGCGGGGGGAAGATCACAATACCAGTCATAGAAGCTCATACATGTGCCACCGATCAACGATAAATATCGGCTACCAGCAGCGTAAGATACCATGGACATGGCCGGAATTGGCGAAAAGCCAATGATCCGATCAGGGCCGTATTTTTTTGCAGTATAAATATTAGAAGCGGCAATGATTTCATTGACTTCGTCCCATTCGGCGCGAACAAATCCACCAAGGCCGCGAACTTGTTTGTAGCTTTTGGCTTTTTCCTGGTCATTGACGATATTTTCCCAAGCAACAACAGGATCACGGTAAACATTCTTGGTTGTTCGCCATAATTTTAGGAGACGACTTCTAATCATCGGGTATTTAACCCGGGCTGAGCTATAAAGGTACCAGCTATAACTAGCCCCCCTAGCACAGCCCCGTGGTTCATGGTTAGGAAGGTCGGTTCTGGTTCTTGGGTAATCAGTTTGTTGAGTTTCCCAAGTAACCAGACCACCTTTTACATAGATTTTCCAACTACAAGAACCCGTGCAGTTCACGCCATGAGTAGATCTGACTATTTTGTCATGAGCCCACCGACCCCGGTAAGCTTTTTCCCAAGAACGATTTTCACTGGTTGTTATGCCGTGACCATCGGAAAAGGTTTCAGGCTTACTTTTCGTGAAGAAGGTTAATTTATCTATAAAATGGCTCATTATTCTATCTCTCTTTGGTGATGAGTTGCTCGGGTTATTTTAGATTAAGGATTTTTCACATATGCACCGGGGCGTAAGTAGAACCACCAGTTAATCAGTACACACAAGGCATAAAATGCAGCAAATCCATAAAGGGCATGTTCAGGGGTTGCTGATTTAATCTCTTCACCAAATACTTGAGGGATGATGAAGGCACCATAAGCGGCAACCGCGGATGTCCAGCCTAGAACGGGACCTGCTTGTTCTCTGTCGAAGACGATGGCAATAGTCCGGAAAGTTGATCCGTTACCAATACCTGTTGCGGCAAAGAGAATGAGGAATAATACCATGAAAGGCATGAAATATTGTTCCGGAGTGGCAGATACGTAGGCCATTTTCATGAAATAAGCGACACCAAGGGCACTAGCGATCATGACGATTGAAATATATTGAGTAACGCGCGCGCCACCAAATTTATCGGCAATCATACCGCCTACGGGACGGATCAGAGCGCCAATGAAAGGGCCTGTCCATGCATACATAAGGGCGCTCGGGCCGTTTGGATTGACCAAATCATGTGTCATTACGCCGGCCACATCAAGATGTTGAAAGCCGAAGATGACTTTAATGGATAATCCAAAGGCTGCAGAAAAGCCGATAAAGGAACCAAAAGTCATTGTATAAATGACGGTCATAGCCCATGTGTGCTTATTTTTGAAAATTTGATATTGATGTTTTAAATTTTTGCCAAGTTCGCCAGGGATCATTTTAAGAGCGTAAACAGTTAAGATGATGACAATGGGAAGAACAATCCACTTGCTTAACAAAATACCAGAGGTTGGTAGACCGTTATTTAGACTTGGAAGCATTAACCAGTAACCAAACGCCGCTGTTATAAAACCGATCAATAACATGACAGTGATTTTGATGAAAACGGATATTGGATTACTTATATTGGGGGATACATGTTTATCCACAATGTTATTCATTCCAAACCAGCCGGCAAAAGCAAGCGGTACGAGGAAGAGTAACCATAGCCATGCGGCATTATGAATATAAGTATCCGTGCCAGCAGGAATTTTACCGATCAATGTGCCAGAAGAAATAATAAGCTGCATTGGCTCACCACCAAAAATGCCAAATGTCATAAAGAGCGGCACTAAAATTTGCATGGTTGTTACACCAAAATTACCAAGGCCAGCATTAAGGCCTAAAGACATTCCTTGCACTTTCTTTGGAAAGAAAAAGCTGATGTTGGACATGGAAGAGGCGAAGTTGCCGCCCCCTAAGCCAGACAAAAAGGCGAGAACTTGAAACTGCCAAAGTGGTGTATTAAGGTCTTGTAAGGCATACCCTGCAAGGATTGCAGGCAGCATAAGCAGAGCGGTGGTGAAAAATATAGTGTTTCGCCCGCCGCCGAGACGGATAAAGAAAGTGCTTGGGATGCGAAGTGTTGCCCCCGTTAAGCCCGCAATCGCCGCCAGAGTAAAGAGCTCTGATTTTGCGATCGGAAAGCCCAAATTCAACATTTGGATGGTAATAATTCCCCAATAAAGCCAGACGGCAAATCCGCAAAGTAGGCTTGGGATGGAAATCCAAAGGTTGCGATTGGCAATGGCTTTTCCTGTTGATTGCCATTGCGCCTCGTCTTCTGGATCCCATATTTTAATATCTTGTGCCATTAAACTAATCCTTTACTTTAATGTATATTTTAAAATTGATTAAGGACAACTTCGCCCCTTTGCGAATATTCGCCGTTTTATTAACTCTTATCACTTTCTTTAATAAGCGCCTCAAGTTCTGGTAGATACCGTGGGCCGCGAAGCTCAGGGCTAGATTTTTTATCTAAACGAACGATTGAAACATGCATCCAAAGAAGGGCAATTCCGATCAGCACGGTAAGGAGCATGAAACAGCTGGTCCAAATGCCGATATGGTCGTTCATAATGCCAAATGTGATAGGAAGAATGAAGCCACCTAATCCACCAATAAGGCCAACAATGCCGCCTACAGAGCCCACGTTGTTAGGATAATAAACAGGGATATGTTTATAAACTGCGGCTTTACCAAGAGACATGAAGAAACCTAGAACGATGGTCAAAGACACAAAGAGCCAAAGGGGTATTGTTATATTGAATGCAATAGGGCCTTGAATACCAGCAACAGTATAGTTTGTGGCGGGGTATGACATGATAAATGTACAGGCTACACAAACGATAAAGGTCCAATACATCACTCTGCGAGCGCCCAACTTATCTGATAACCAGCCGCCTAAGGCACGGAATATACTGCCCGGCAACGCATATGCGGCGGCCAACATACCTGCGGTTCCAAGTTCAAGTCCGTAGGCGCCAACATAATAACGAGGAAGCCATAAGGCGAGGGCGACAAAGCCTCCAAAAACAAAGAAATAATAGAGTGAAAAGCGCCAAACTTGTAGATTTTTAAGAGGCTCCATTTGTTCTGCGAAGCTCGCATGGGCAATCCCATGCTCTTTACGTCTACGAAGGGCAGGATCATCTTTTGCAATTATATAATAGAGAATGCCTGTAATCAGTATGACTATAGCATAAATTTGAGCGACACCTTGCCATTGTCCACCGACGGCGACAAGCAAGATCGGCGCGCCAAAGTTTGTGATCGCCGCCCCCACATTACCCATACCGAATATACCGAGAGCTGTTCCTTGTTTTTCAGCAGGATACCATGTGGAAACATAAGCAATACCAACAGCAAAGCTACCGCCGGCAAGGCCAAGACCGAGGGCCGCGAGTAAAAACATCGGGTATGTAGTCACTTTTGTTAGCAAAAAGGTTGCAACAGCAGTGGTAATCATCTGTAGTGTAAAGATGAGCCTGCCGCCGTACTGGTCGGTCCAGACGCCAAGAAAAATGCGACTTAACGAGCCAGTTAATATGGGAGTTGCCACCAACAGGCCAAACTGAGTGTCACTCAACCCTAATTGTGTTTTGATTTTTAGACCAATGATTGAGAAGATAGTCCATACAGCAAAACATACGGTAAAAGCGAGAGTGCTTGATGTTAAGGCGCGTTTTTGTTCGCCTGGCGTAACATTTAAAGTATTCATTGCATTGCCTTTCAATAAAAATAACAAACCATTTAATTGCTCCGATGATGACATGTTTGATTATAAAAAGTTTGACCAAGGTCAATTTTGATCACTAATACGCCGCTTTGAGATAATAAATCGTCAAAAGTGCGCCTTTACATTAAAGGATATTCGGCTTAAATTGTTGCATAGCGGTGATTGTTAAATCATGGGCTAAAGGCAAGCCCTTTTGGAAAGTAACGATTTATGAAGAATGCTTTAGTCTCTTTGGGACGCTTGATGCATGAAATACAAAAAGAACGCAGCTGTGTTATTTTATATTTATGTAGTGATTGGGTGCTTGACAAGGACGGCTTGAACCAGAAATTTTTGGAAACAAGCGAAGCGGCTGAGGACCTTTCATCTAAATTATCAGAGTGGATAAAAGAGGATTGTTTTGAACAAACCTCTTTAAAAAAATTTAAAATCTTATCGGCAGAAATAACAAACCTGTCGTCACAACGGGATTTAATTCTTGATAAAGCAATCAATGTCACCGATACGATTTCTCTTTATAGTCACAAAATAATAGGCCCTATTATTGATATAATGATAGAAATAGCCTTAAATGATCCCGCGCATAATTCGGCGCGGGTAAGTGCTTTTTCCAACTTTATTCACTTAAAAGAAAGAATAGGACGCGAACGGGCGCTTGGGGCCAGAGGGTTGGTTCTTGACGCGTTTAATAATGATGAATTTGTTGAAAATTATCGTTTTTTAATCTCTGAACAACAAGGGTATAAAGACACGTTCATGGCGCTGGCGACAGAGGATCAAAAGGCCTGTTATGAAAACCATATGAATGGTTATGCCGTTCTACGTATTGAAGAAATGCATAAATTATTAAAAAATAATAAAACCAGTGAGGGTTATAATATTTCGCCAAAAGACTGGTATGATCTTGCGACCCAAAAAATAGATTTAATGCATAAAGTAGAAATTGACTTAATTGATAGCCTCTCAAAAGAGATCTCGGGCCTTCCAAAAACAGAAGAAGACGCGCGACAGGAGGGAATTTTTACTGATATAAATAGCTTTAGCAAAAGTCAACAAAGCTTCATTCAAACCCTGCCTTTGTTTAAAGGACTTTCAGAACGGACCTTGGCGGATTTATTTAGAAATGCCTCAATAAAAACCTATAAAAAGGGTCAATTATTATTTTTAGAAGGCGAACTTCCCAATAGGCTTTATATTATTTTAGACGGATGGGTAAAATTATATAAAGGTAATTCTAGTGGCGACGAAACCACGGTGCAAATGCTTACTGGCGGCGATATGATTGCAGAATCGGCAGTTTTCCTTAATGCGCCGTTTCCCATCAGCGCCCAGATTGCTAAAAAGGCCAATGTTTTAACATTACCAGCACCAATTATTCGCGAAAGCATCAAAAGCAACAATGAATTGGCCATAAATGTACTCACGGGAATGTCTGTACATTCTCAACTGCTGATCCAGGGTTTGGAAAGCATTCGTTTAAAATCGGCAACGGAGCGAGTTGGGTGGTTTTTGCTCAAACTGTTATTGGAACAAGGCCGTGTCCCAGATATGGTAGAGCTTCCTTATGATAAATCGCTCATTGCATCATACCTTGATATGAAGCCAGAAACTTTTTCGAGAACGCTGAAAAAATTTAAACAAAAAGGGTTTGAAATTCGTAAAGATTCGGTGATTTTGCCCAAAGTAAAGGCACTGTGTGGTTTTTGCGATACTGATTTGGCGCCTATTTGTGCGCTCCACAGCACACCGGAATGCCCAAATCCCGATTGTATTTCTAGCGATGAAATAATTCTTTATGACTGATAAAAAAGCCGCCACCCCAAAAGGTGACGGCTTTTATTAGAGATGAAAAAGGGTTAGAATTTTGCGGCGACTTGAACCCAGAATTTTTTTGTATTTGAACTCCATGTATCCGCATTATAATTAGCATATTTCAACAACAGATTATAGCGATTGAAAATCTTTTTGCTGACAGAGACGTCCCACTCAGAACCATAATGGACGTCGCCAAAA
This sequence comes from uncultured Kordiimonadaceae bacterium, assembly GCA_937914685.1. Lineage (GTDB taxonomy): Bacteria > Pseudomonadota > Alphaproteobacteria > Sphingomonadales > Emcibacteraceae > Pseudemcibacter. The sequence goes on along the minus strand of CALDNY010000035.1, from coordinate 1,895 downwards.
TCAGATTTAAAATCATGATAAACAACGGCAAAATTTGTGCCGTCCATAGCACTCTCTGTGCCTTTGATGCTATAGACAACAGTACCATAAACATCGCGTAATCCGTTGGCGGGAGTGCCGAGGAATTTATCGGCCCAACCATTGAATTTGTGCAATGTAGCAAGCGGAGTTGTAAAGGCGATTAGGCCATTATCGCTGCCTAAAGTCTCTAAACCTACTTTGGCGGTTAATCCTTTATAGCCCACACCTGCTTCAACGTTATAATAGGCAGCGGTGAAGCTAGTCGGATTGATTTTATAATCAGACTGTGTGGCATATTCTGCGGCGTAAAGTATTTTAGTGCCGCCGTCTAATGCTTGCGCGCCACTAGCGCGAAGGCCGAATGTTTTTGTGTTTAAACCTTTTGCACCAAGCGCATCGAGATTGATCATTAAACCATATGCTTCAATGGTGAGCCCTTTGATGCCTTTATAAGAGGCGTTTAAAACGTGAGTTTTTGTTTTTAAATCGCCCATAGGGTGATCATTGCCAAAAATACGATTAACATTCCAAACATACCCATAAACGGCGGTTAAATCTTTTATGGACTGATTAATTATGGCCACAGCATCATAGGTTTGGTCATTTTGACGCCAGCCAACTGTGCCAACAAAGCGTTGATTGCCAAGGTTTATAGCTTGGCGTCCTGCGGCGATGGTTGTTTTATCTATGCCCGTATAAGCAAGGTAAGCTTGGTTCACTTCTGTATGGTTGGCGTCAATGATCGCAGGATAGGTTCCTTTTCCATTGATGCCGTTATTATAATCTCCGCCTGCAAGTTCTGCGGAATGTTCAAATTCGATAACGCCAGATAATCCTTTAAATACGCCAGTTTTATAACCGAACTTAGTGCGCAACGTTGTCGCGGTTCCGTTCAATGCTTTGGCATCTTCATTAACCGTTTCTAGTCTAAGTCTTTCGTCAAGATAAGCTTTGCCTCCTGTTAGGGCATCGACGAGACTATCTGCTTCTTCGGCATTTGCAGAAAAAGAAGAGGTAAATATCATAGATGTAGAGGCCATTAGTAAAATTTTTAGCAAATGATATCTTTTGGTGGGTGTAGGGTGGTTTTTCATTTTTTTATCCTCATAATGAAATTGTTTTTCTCATTATGCATAGGCTCAAATGAAAATAGAAAATTGATAAAGGTCAAGAATCGTATGCTTTTTTTAAAAAAGAGCAGAGATTTTTAAGGAACTATAGGAATAGGGGCCATTTATTGGAATACGGGCCATTTAACAGTGTCAAATTCTTGGCAATTAGGACATATCGGTAGAAAATGATTCTCAATATTATGGCACGATGTGCATGTCCAATGATTTTCTGTAGGGGCTTTTTCAGACATTTCAATAAATTTTTCTGCGGCACTTTCATCATTTTTCTGTTTGCGTTCAAGCAGAGCGAGCAATTGATATGTGGTTTTGTTCGCTTTTGCTGAATTTAGAGTGCTTTCTAGGGCGTTTCGTGCTTCGGGCCAATGTTTGGCTTTAATCGCGACTTTAGCAAGTAAATGGTGACTTTCTGTGAATTCTGACGCGGTATCGGTTATTTTTTTAATCCGGAGAAAGGCTTCGGTGCTACTTTCATTAGGGTAAAGGTCTTCAATAAGATCTGAAATTTCTTTGTTGGGGGATATTTTCCATATATTCTTTAAAGCTTTCTCCGCAGAGGCCTTATCGTCTTGTTCAAGGTATAATCGTGCCGTTAGCAATGCTGCAGGGGAAAAATAGGGATCGTTTTTCAAGGCGGATTTAAGCAAATCCATGCTTTGGGCTTTTTGACCTCGGGCTTTTTCCTCAAGAGCTTGGCAATAGTTGATCACGGCCTTTAAATGTCCTTGATCAGAATTTTCAATG
>CALDNY010000034.1 GCA_937914685.1 uncultured Kordiimonadaceae bacterium | reverse complement strand
AATTTACGTTTGGATACACCTTAACAGACTGTCCAGTTTTTTAGGACCACCTCAACTCTCATAAGTAACTCTGTAGATTATGTATAATAACAGACTACTTGTGAATAAATTTATTGTTGAGAACCATGTGGGAAAATTGCCTTCATCATCTAAATCAAAAAGATTACTTAAGCCAAAAACATGATCATGGTCATAACCATATAGCAATATTAAAAACGCAATATGAAACATTATGAGGGTGATCATGGTTATAAAATATATTTTAGGAATATTTTTTAAAATTTCATCGATTGATTTTTCTATTGTTCTTACTCCAAATATTCGTCTCATTATATCAGGTTAGACATACTATATTCGCATTAAGATAAAGGGCAATCATTTTCTTTTAATGCATTATGACATGATTTAATAGAATACAATGCTATTTAAAATTGTAGAGCTTTGTTATATGTGTTAGCTTTTATGCTATAGTGTAGTTAAGGTGTGCCGCGTAGAAATAATATTTAAATAAATGGAGAGAAATTATGATTTTAAAGAAAACACTTTTACTAACATCCGTTTCAATGATTGCTGCTTTTAGTTTAGCATCTTGTGGGGATAATGATAAGGCGGTACCTGAGGCTGATATGTCCGAAGCAACAGCAGAAACGACTGCGCCAGATACGGCTCCTATGGACGGTGTTGCTGAGGCCGTTACAGAAGAAGCCGGCGCGATGGTCGATGCGGTTAAAGAGGAAGCTGGGGAAATGGTTGACGCTACTAAGGATCAAGTTGAAGCCGCTGCTGCAGAAGCCGCCGCTGCTATGCCTGCCCCTCCAAAATGATGATTAATACATAAAATTCATAGCTTTAAAAGGTTTTTTTAACGCTCATCAATTTTTTCGTTCTGCTTTAATCTGAATATTCCAAAGCCCATATAAGCGAGAATGATGGATAAAATGGGGTTCAAGTAATTGAGCAAGGCCCAGGCCTGATAATCAAGGACTGGAACCCCTAAAGCGCCATAGTAGAAAGCACCCGTGGTGGTCCACGGGATTAACGGTGTTATCAACGTGGTGCTTTCTTCAACTACCCGTGACAATAAATATTTTTGTAAGTGCAGTTCTTCATATTTTTTCTTAAAAAGCTGGTTGCTGACAATAATGGCAATATAAGTTTCCCCCATACTAAGACAGCTTAAAATTCCTGTAAGCACTGTGGTAAGCATAAGGGTTGCCGCTCTTTTTATTTTGACCAAAATACCTTTTAATAGGGCTTCTAAAAATCCGAAGCCTTCTAAAATTCCACCAAGAGCCAAGGCAATTAAACTTAATGATAATGTCCACATCATGCTTTGAATGCCGCCGCGATTTAATAATATATTCAATCCTTCATGGTCTGTCTTTATCTTGTAGCCTTCTTGGAGGCTATTTAAGATATCAAGAATATTCCTATCTTGAAGAAGCATTGCAATGATGATCGCGCTAATAATACTGGCAACCATCGCAGGCTCAGCGGATATTTTCTTTAAACTTAAACTAAACAGAATTATGAGCGGTAAAAACCCCCACATACTAATGGTGAACTGGCTTTCTATTGCTTGTTGAAAATCGAAAATTTGTTGTGTCGGTACGGTGCCTGTGGAATATTCCAAGCCCATTATAGTAAAAAAAATTATGCAAATTATATAAGTGGGAACGGTCGTATAAAGCATAGAATTTATATGCTTATAAAGGTCAGTCCCTGCGGTCACTGCCGCTAAATTTGTGGTATCAGATACAGGCGATAATTTATCACCGAAGCTGGCCCCTGAAACTACCATTCCTGCTACAAGGGGAAGAGGTATGCCCATGGCATCGCCGACACCGATTAAAATAACGCCGATGGTTCCAACGGTTCCCCATGATGTGCCAATGGCTAGTGACATGATACTACATAATAAAAGTCCTGCGGGCAGAAAAACTGCAGGATGAA
>CALDNY010000033.1 GCA_937914685.1 uncultured Kordiimonadaceae bacterium | reverse complement strand
TAAAAGATCAATGGAGAAATACATTCATTCAGTGATGGGATGACTAGATCGTCTGTTGCTGTCAGGGCCAAAATCAAATATCTCTTTATAAATACGCGGTCTATTTTTTATTCATAATCTTTTCTATTAACTTAAATGCATGAAATAGAAAATGATGGAGCCTGTAAGTTGTTTTCAGGTGACGTTGTTTCCTAATCAGCTTGATGATTAGGATTCGGAGATAGTATATTTAATTCATAGCTAAAAACTGGTGATCCCGACAGGATTTGAACCTGTGGCCTCAAGATTAGGAATCTTGCGCTCTATCCACCTGAGCTACGGGATCTTTGGCATAAAAAGCGACTTTTAGCATAGGGAGGATGTTGGTGCAACAAAGCAGTTGATCACTTAGAGTTAAAAATATTAACGGCGTCGCGCAGCATTGAGGCCGCGGTGGGGATCGGTTCTCGTTCCCATAATTTGTGATAATTTATGCCGTAAATATCCGTGTGAATTTCAACGGCCATTTCCCAGCCATTACATTGCCCTAAAAAATCATCCTTCGTTAAAACCATTGGTTTGACGCTATATTTACCATCTTCAGCACTGGCCACTAGCTTTATAGTGTTGCCTTTTGCCGCTTCTGTTTCAAGTTGTTGTTGGGTGATGTTGGTAATGCCATTGACGTCTACATCTTTTAAACCAATATTTGCCCCCAACATGCTATTGGCGATGATCACGAGTTTAAAGGCCGTATCCCATCCTTCCACATCAAGGGACGGGTCAGCCTCAGCGGCGCCGCGCTCTTGGGCTTCTTTTAAGGCATCATCATAAGCCATGCCATTAAGCATTCCGTCCAACATAAAATTGGTGGTGCCGTTAAAAACACCGCGAATTTTGCTAATGTCTGCACCGATCATATCGCGTTTGGCAATATTTAAGACGGGCAAACCGCCGCAGACGGTGGCGCTATAGGCTAGACCAGCGTTATTTTGTTGGGCCAACTGATGTAATTTGCTAAATTCCATAACGATCGGCCCTTTGTTGGCAAGAACGACTGAAATCCCTCTGCTTAAGGCTGTCTTTACAGTGCTAAGAGCCGGTTCCCCGGTTTTTAAATTAACAGGAGAGCTTTCAAAAACCAATTGGCAGTCTAAATCTTTAAGCACATCATGGACGGTGCGAGCCTCTATAAAATCTGGCAAATCTTTAACGCTTTTGTTGGCGGCTTTATGATCAATGATAAATTTTTCATTATAACCATCCTCCTTCACCGCAACACCCGTACTATCGGCGATCATCACAATCTGAAAAGTTAAGTCATATTCATTTTCAATTCGCTGTTTTTTATCATCAATAATTTTAAGCAGTCTTTTATGAACATTGCCAAGTCCAATAAGCGCGATTTTTATGATCATCATCATCCTTAAGTTTTTTTACAATTAACCAGACCATATAATAATAGAGCCTAATGATCTAGAATGTTTTTGAGATAAAAAGAGATTTATTTGAGCAGAGATTAAAAGTTAAATTTCTGGCTTTTTGCCGCCTGTGGCCCAATTGAGCAGCTCTATAGTATGA
>CALDNY010000032.1 GCA_937914685.1 uncultured Kordiimonadaceae bacterium | reverse complement strand
TTATATTTACGGTGTTGATTTAAAAAGCAATCTTCGTTTGGGCTTTTTTGGTGTTCCACAAGCGGTGTTAAGTCTTGGTTACCGTTTTGAGAAGCGCAAATCCATCGATCAATTCACCCAATTATTAAGAAATTTTTCCCGCCATTCTGATCATGTCTATAATGTTAATTTTCGTCATGATGTCACTAAATGGAGTTTTTCTTACGGTCTTGATGTCAGCATTCGAAGCGATTGGGCCAATTATGATATGAAATTTTATAATCCCACAAGTCCCTCTGCTGGTATTAAAGCCTTTGCCGAATATAATTTAGCTAATGGCATTAAAATGCGCGTTGATTTATTGGAAATTACGGGTTCAGCCGGCCATTCTACCAGCCTAAGATATACAGATCACATTAGATTTGATGAAAAATACAAAAGGGAGGAAATACAAAATGATCGACCAAGAGCAATCCAAGTATCTCTGCAAGGGACTTTTTAAGTCATATTAAACTGCCCTATCGCAAATAAACCACATTTAAACGCAATATTCTTTATGTTTAATAGTGAACTTTATAATAATAAAAAAATAATATAATAAGGGTTTACACTAATGGTCCGGGTTTTCTTTCAGACTCTAATCATATCAATGATAATTATGCAGGGAATGATGGTCATTCCGGCTACGGCGATAGAAGGCGAAGATGCCCATCAAAACACCACCATGGTGGTTTACGAAAAAAAGTTTTTCGAAAAATATAATCCGGTAACAATCTTGATATGTTAAAACGGGTCCCCGGCGCCGAAGAAATTCTAAATACAAATAATAATCAAAGGCAAGGCGGACCAGAACGCGGCTTTGGTTCTGGCGGCGATCAAATTCTTATCAATGGAAAACGCTTAAGCGGCAAATCAAACAATATCAATGATGCCTTAGCACGAATAGTCGCCAAAAATGTCAGTAAAATTGAATTGATCCGTGGCGCCGCCACAGGCCTTGATGTTCAAAGTCAAGGTTTAGTGATTAATGTATTGCTTATTGGTGGTGTTTCAACGTCTTCTACTTCTTGGAAATCAACTAATAAATATACCATCGGCAATGCTATTGCTCCAGAATTTCTACTCTCTCATAGCGGCTCTAAAAATGGTATCGATTATATGTTTAGCTTTGAGCGTACTAAAGAGTTGGGTGGTTTTTCAAACGAAGAAATTTATTATGATCCTCAAGATCTGCGAACAGGTGAAGAAGATATTGACGGTAATTTTAAATTTTCAGACTATAAAATTAATTCAAATATAAGTTACGATTTCGAAGATGGTTCTGAACTTCGCTTGAATGGTTTATTTAAACCGGGCACTTTTAAAGTCCATGAGGTACAAATTCAAACTGGTGATAATCCTGACTATTTAACATGGAACCGTCTGAATAATTTTAAAGAGTGGGAAGTCGGCGGTGATTATAACCATGATTTTGGCAAATTTGGAAAATTAAAAAGCTTGTTTGTGATAAACCGTAAAGATGCTGATGGCGGCGTTAATCGCTATAGCGGTGAGGGCGAGGCCCGTTATGAATATGCGACGGAGAAATTTAAAGAAAAGCAAGGTGAGGACATTATAAGAAGTTCGCTCACTAAAAGCATTAATGCAAAGCAATCTATTGAAGTTGGCGGTGAAGCCGCTTTTAATAGTTTTGACCGGCAATTTATGAATTTTGAACGAAGTGCCATCAATCAGCCAAGTATTATTGAGACTAGCGATGATGTGAAAATCAAGGAAAACCGTTTTGAAATATTTGCCAACCAGAGTTATAATATCTCACCAAAGATCGTCCTGCAAAGCTCTCTTACCGCAGAGTTTTCCAAGATTACCGCCGACAGCATATTTATAAACGGTGATAGCAATCACCGTGATACCAGCTTTAAATACCTTAAACCGCGCCTTAACTTACGCTACGATTATACAAAACAAGATCAACTACGCTTGACCGCTGAAAAGAAAGTCAGCCAGCTCGGTTTTTATAATTTTGTCGCCTATTTTGACCAGTCAACAGAAGAAATAAAGCTGGGCAATACCAATCTTCGCCCTGAGCAAATTTGGGAATTTTCATTGACGTATGAACACCGTTTTAAAAATGATGGCGGCTCCATTGAAACGGAAATTTTCTATAAACACTATAAAGATTATATCGGTCGCGTTGATTTTACAGACTATGTGGATTACGGCGGCAATAGCGTTAGTGACGTGGCATTTTTTGCTTTAAACCCCAATTCAGCCTTACGGGACAGTATTGATTTTAACTCAAAACCCGGCAATACGGACGGCGCTAATGTGCGGGGCATTAAAATAAAAAGCAACTTTCGGTTAGGCTTTATCGGCGTGCCTCAGGCCGTTTTAACGCTTGGGTATATCTATGAGAAGCGTCGCTCGATCGATCAATTTACAAAATTAAAGCGCAATTTTCCTTGGGCGCCTGATCATACCGTTAATCTAAGTCTGCGCCATGATATCACAAAATGGCAATTGTCATACGGTTTCGAGGGAAAATATGAAAGCGCC
>CALDNY010000031.1 GCA_937914685.1 uncultured Kordiimonadaceae bacterium | reverse complement strand
GGCTTTGCTAGAAATGGAGGAGGTGTTTCTTCGATAAACCAGTCATCGGTATTCCGTGACATCCTTGACGGAAGGCTTGTGGCAATACCTTTTTCTGACCACGTCTTAAATCATGCCTTTATTAATATTTGCATTCTTCAAGATCGCAGCCTTCCCCTAACGACAAGTTCTTTTTTGGAATTTCTCCAACTCAAGATGCAGCAATTTGAAGAGAGATTAAATTCACTCCCTAATTAAGATGTTGCATGCATCCTGATTAATTAATTAATCAGTCAACTGGCAGAATATGTTCGTTCCAAATACTACGAACATCCATTTCATAATTGGCCACATCTATCGGAGGACGTGCATAATGCCATGTTAAGCCACCCGGCATTGCACCTCGCAACTCGATCTCTTCATTGAGAAAATGATGTATGTCAAAAACGGTATAAAGATGAGTCGAGGTCACATCGACCCAAGAAAAACCTAGAGCCCCAAGGCGACGTTCCATTTCGCTCAACACCCAACGCCCTTTTTCTTGCAAGGCTTCAGGGGATTGATCCCCAAAACAGATGACATGATCACGGTAGTTATTTTTACCTTCTGGTACTTCGGCGCTGCCTGAGATAACACAACTTCTGCGTGGCTTAGAAGATAGGACCGTATAGCAAAAAGCATAGATGCTCGGCTCTTCGGGTTTATTGGATTCAGGACAAACATTTGAGCGTGCAATTGGATTATTGCCCTCATGCAAAATACCCCAACTTTCCAAGGTCCCAACATATTCATTATTAAACTTCTCAAAACCTTCTTCGGTAAAGGCATCCGGTGAGCGAAGTTCGCAAGCGCAAAATGCATTGAGAGGCCGATCAATACTCTTAAGATGAGCTTTGATTGCTGCAAAACCGTCTTTGAGCACCAATGGCTTCTTAAAACGCACGCGTTCAATTTCAAACCCAGGCAATGCCGCCACCCCACCGGAGTATTGGAACACGCCTTTGATATATTTGTACCCAACTGATTTCTGAGAAATAACTTCGGACATAGAATAGAACCTCCTGATTAGCTTATTAATTAATAGAATGGCACTCGCTAAAATATGCGTTGATGCAGATTTATAATGTGCCCCATAACTTAAACGACCCCCATATAGGCTTCTTGAACCAAGGGGTTTGCCGCCACCTCATCGGCATTGCCAGAAACAATAATTTTACCCTGATCAACAACAAAAGCTCGGTCGGCAAACTCCAACGCATTCATGACGTCTTGCTCGACTAGTAAAATTGCCACACCTGATTGATTGATGTTGTGCAGTGCCTCAAACAGTAAATCCACGGCACGCGGTGCCAAGCCCAAAGACAATTCATCGATCATCAAATAGCGCGGACGGCCCATAACGCCACGCCCGATCGCACACATTTGTTGTTCGCCTCCCGACAATGTGCCCGCATCTTGGCGCCGCCGCTCGGCCAATATCGGAAACATATGATAGACATACTCGAGGTCGTCTTGAATGGCTGATTTATCTTTACGCAAATAAGCGCCCATCAAAAGATTATCCCGCACGCTCATCGCCGAGAAAAGACGGCGCCCTTCCGGTACGTGAACAATACCAGCAGAAAGGACATCCTCCGGCGTCGCATTATTCAGGCTCACGCCATCCAACGTAATGCTACCGCCGGTCAATTTAACAATACCAGAAATAGTTCTGAGCAAGGTTGATTTACCGACACCGTTTGAGCCAATAATGCACACGGTTTCACCCGCCGAAATTCCGACATCAATGCCCCACAGCACTTGAATTTCACCATAACCAGAGGTGAGAGCCTTAATTTCTAATTGCGCAATATTTTCACTCATGTCATTTGACCATTTTTTTCCTTGGCCATTTTTTCGGCGAACCGGCGACCAAGATAGGCTTCGATAACGGATTGGTCTTCAATCACTTCCGCCGGCGTGCCATTGGCGATCAGCTTACCATGATGAAGTACGACAATTCGGGATGACATTGACATCACAACCTTCATTAAATGTTCAATAAGGATTAAGGTGATGCCGCGATCAGAAATTGCTTGAATCAGTTTAAGCGCACCGTCAATTTCCGTCGAGTTCAATCCAGCATTAACTTCATCGAGCATCAACAGGCGCGGCTTCATTGCCAGGCTTTTGGCAAGTTCAAGACGTTTACGGCCAGCCAACGGCAATGCCGTTGCTGATTTCTCAGCTTCATCGGCAAGACCAACGAATTCGAGATGTTCCATTGCCTGCTCGCGGGACTCGCGAATGTTTTTGGCACCGGCGGCGAATAAAGCTCCGGCAGAAACGTTCTCGAGAACGGTCATATTAGGAAACGGCTGAACAATTTGAAAGGTTCGGGAGCAGCCAATATTGGCCACTTCATGCGGTTTCATCTTAGTGATACGCTGACCATCAAGCTCAATTTCCCCGCTGTTAGCAGGATGCACACCGGTGATTACATTAATCAGCGTTGTCTTCCCTGCTCCATTGGGGCCAATAAGCCCAACAATCTCACCCGGTTCAATTTCCAGGTTTACGTCATCAACGGCCCTAAGACCGCCAAACTGACGGGATACCCGACTTAATTTCAATAGAGCGACTATTTTTTCCTCCCTCTAAAAAACTGGCGATAATCAAAAAACAGCGCACCTTTTGGCAAGAACAGTACCAGTAGCACGATCAGCAAACCGAGCACCGCCGAATGGATGGTAAGAAAATTACGCCAGACGATTTCTTCCAAGGCAAGAAAGGCTACAGCACCTATGATGGGGCCAAAGACAGTTCCCATACCGCCGAGTAAAACCATGACAACCGGTTTTATGGTAAGGAAAATATCAAACACATCAGGTGGCTCGATATAATTTACCCACGACGCGTAAATCGCACCGGCCATGCCAACAAACACAGCTGAAAGACTAAAGGCGATTGTCTTATATTTGGTGGAATCCACACCCAGCATATTTGCCGCCGCTTCATTTTGCTGAATACAACGAAACCCGAATCCAAGCTTCGAGTGATATACCCATGACGCCGTCGCCAAAGTAAGTAGCGCCACAACAAACATAGAATAATAAAACAGCATGCCGCTGGCTTCGACCGAGATTTTTAGGATAGGAATATTCATTCCCATGCCGCCGCCCGTGATTTGATCATTCGTATTCACGACCTCGCGCAACACTTCGACCATTACCAGACTGGCGATTGCAAAATAGTGCCCGCGCAAATGCAGAATGGCCCGGCCCATAATGGCGGCAAAAATGAGGGCGATAAGCCCTGCAGCAAACCACGCTGCACCGAAGAAAATGCCATTGGCTTGGAGGATGGCTCCGACATAGGCGCCAATTCCGAAAAACGCGGCGGTTGCAAAAGACGGGTAGCCCGCCATACCTCCTATAAAATTCCATGACAAAGCCAGAACTGAGTACATCATCATGACCGTCGCCAAACGAACGATATAATTATTACCGAAATATGGCAGCGCCAATAGCGCTACGATGGCAACGAATATTGCGATTTTTTTCATTCGTAACCCTTCCGACCCATAATTCCGGTTGGCCGAAAAATCAACAGAGCGATCAAAATAACGAAAGCCAGTGTCGTCGAATGTTCAGGACCGAAGAAAAGCGCTCCATAACTCTCAATAACGCCAAGAGCAATACCGCCAATCATCGCGCCCGGCACACTGCCAAGCCCACCCAGAATACAAATTACGAAGGCTTTGCCGAGAAACAATCCACTATTGATGGGTGAAATTGGATAAATGATGCTGAAGATACTACCCGCCGCGCCAGCCATCAGCGCACCAAGCGCAAAAGTAACGGCATTGATGCGATTGACGCGCACGCCCATCAAAGTGGCCGCCTCCCGGTCCATACGAACCGCAACAATCGCGCGGCCAATATTGGAATCACGCAGCAATCGATAGAGGCCAAAAGTGAGCAACGCAGCCAAGCCTACACCCGCCACCCGGTTGAGCGGCAAAATCAGACCCCACAGATCATAGCTTCCGAGTGAATCTGTCAGAATTAATTTGCGATAATCCGCCGTAAAGGCGATCAGCATGGCGTTATTAAGTAAGAGGTCGAGACCAAAGGTTAACGTCAATGTCATTAAAACAGGCGCCGCGACGACGCGATTGATGATGCCCGCTTGAATGACATAGCCTAGACAAAACAGAACCGAGCCAGAAATAATGACAGAGGCAAACGGATGAATACCGAAATATAAATGGGCAAAATAAGCTATGTATGACCCGAGGACGATAAAGGTCCCGTGGAGAATATTAATGACGTTTAAAACGCCCCAAACCAGGGAGAAACCAACGGCAATCAAAGCATAGAGACCGCCAAGCAACAGCCCATTCAGCAGAATTTGAAGATACAGCATTGGATTCCCTTAAAAAAAGGCGGCACCACGAAGTCGCAGCGCCGCTCGGGTAAGTCTTGTTATTTAATACCGAACTTAAGATCAATTTGTTTGATCACATCAGGATAAACGACCAAAGGCTTGCCACCCCGAATTTGGAAAACCGGTGGTTTCAAAGACGAAATCTGTCCATTGGCACCAAATTTAATCGGACCAAAGAATGTTTCAGTATCCATCGTTGCCAGAGCATCACGAACTTTTTTGTGGTCCAATGTACCAGCGGTCTCAATAGCCAACTGAAAAATTATACCGGCAGCCGTTGCGGAAGCTTCAGCATAATCAGGCACTAAATTGTACTTAGCTTTGAACAATTTATTGAAGTTTTCGGTTTTCCCCATAACACCTTTGCCGTTGTAACGAACAGCCGGGTGCCACCAAGCGGCACTGGTGATGTTTTCTGCCAGTTTACCTGTACCATCAATAAATTCTTTATAGGCTGGACCCGCAACCATGGTAAGCACGGGAACTTTAACGCCAAGTTCTGACATTTGATTACGAATTAAGATCAAGTCATTGAGGTAGCCTGTGGCAAAAATCCAGTCAGGCTTGGCAGCCTTCATTTGGACCAGAGCTGAGCTGTGATCCATAGTGCCGATGGCGTATTTCTCGAAAAACACCATTTTAAGATTACGTTTAGCCGCAGACTTCTTCATGACATTAGCGATAGCCAAAGGAAAAAAATCATTCCGCGCTAGAATAGCGACTGTCTTCGTTTCTGGACGTTTGGCAATTACCATATCAGTTAACGGTTGGGTCAACGTAATATTTGGCGTGAATGTGCCGAATAAATATTTATAACCTTGGTTATACACAGCTTCTGATGACGCGGTTGAAGCAATTGTTGGTATACCATATTTTTCAGAAACGCCACTGGCTGCTTTGGTTGCGCCAGAACCAAATGGCGAAAATAGAAAATTCACTTTATCATCGGTAATGAGTTTCTCAGCAGTTTGAACTGCACGCGGTGTATTGGATTGATAATCTTGATAAATGATTTTGATTTTATATCGTTCATTACCGACTTTAATGCCACCTTTAGCATTCGCGGTATCCATCCAAAGGTTTAAACCGCGTTGAATCTTAATGCCTTCAGGAGCCAAAGCACCTGTTAATGGTAACGGCGCACCAAATTTAATCGTTTTTTCAGCAGCCTGAACACTAGAACTGCCCCCCACTGCTTGTAGGCCAACGAACAATGTCGAAACCGCCAGCGTAAATAATGCTCTTTTTTTCATAAAATTTTCCCCCATGAATTTAAAACAACCTATAAAAATACGATAGAGGACGGCTTACGTTATGTCTATATCAATAAATTGAATTTATCGTTGCTTTATTGGCAACGCATAAATTACCTGATATTTTCAATATTGTGAGACCTCTGCATAACTCCCCCCGCTATGTTATAAGAGTATATATAGCTTATTGGGGGAGTAAGGATGAAGGCACGTATTGAATGTTTTGCATTTTGATTGCCCCCCATCCAGAACCTTCTATATGTTTATCACCATGCTCTAGATAATGTATCCATTCATCAATGGGTAACTTACCATCTGCCATTTAATATACATAAACCATTGATATTATTACATATAAAATAATTTTTTATTTTTTACCCACAAACCTACCCACAACGGAATAACAGATCAAACGAGACAAACTGTCTTCAGGGGTTACTGCACCCTTTTCCTAATCAACATTGGTCAATGGTCAAGGGGTGCTCTGCCCATTGACCGTTGTCCATTGACCATGGATGGGGTTCATTGATGGGTTGGTGGAGTTGGTTAAGTGTTATTTTGTTTAAGTTACTGTTTACATCTAAGTATTATATATGATATTTTCTGTCTCGAAAAAATTAAGGAATAAAATATGAAAAAGCCTTTTTATGCAGAAGATTTTATAGCAGGCCATATTTTTGATTTGGGTAAAAAAAGTATTACCAAAGATGAAATAATTACATTTGCTAAAAAGTATGACCCTTTTCCATTTCACATGGATGATGAAGCTGCATCCAAAACTGTTTTTGGCAGTATAATCTCCAGTGGTTGGCAAACTGCTTTAATTTGGTTGGGTATGATGCATGAAAAATTCCTAACGTATGAAACAATAATGGGTTCTCCAGGTCATGAGGCATTAATTTGGAAGAATCCAGTACGACCTGGAGATGTTCTTAGTGGAACATTGGAAATCTTAGAAAGTAAAATATCAAAGAGTCGTCCAGAAATTGGTTTCGTTAAATATAAAACAGAACTAATCAATCAAGATTCTAAACAAGTTTTTTTTACTGAAAGTACGTTAATAATAAAATCAAGATTAGGTGCCTAATATTTCTGAAATTATCTAAAAAACATCTTAATACAAATATTAGGTAATCTACTAATACACATTTATATCCAATCTTATATTGTCCATGGAGCATGGACCAGGGTTCAAGGATAGGCCGTTAAATGTTCT
>CALDNY010000030.1 GCA_937914685.1 uncultured Kordiimonadaceae bacterium | reverse complement strand
CTGTGCCGTCAGCATAATCTATCATGCCTTCGCTTAGTGGTGGTGTCATTGCGATCTGGTTACCAGAAAAATAATCATTATAATAAAGACCTTCATTAAGTTCGACGCCTTCAGGCGCTTCATCATGATAGCCGGTCAATAATGCAACAATGTAATCTTCGCCGTAAACACTGGTCATTGGGTTAAATCCAATATGTTCACGTGCTTTTACCAATGTTGAAAAATCTGGTGGTAATGCGCCATTATTAGCTGAACGAGCAGCTTTTTCATTAGCAAATGGTGCCGGGAAATAATCCGCTGGTGTACCTGAGCGCGATTGAATCTCGCCATCATCATCAATTTTGTCTTCATAATCATATTCAGAGGCTATGGATTTGATTTCGTCCTCATTATAATCAAATTCTTCTAAAGAACGAAAAGCGACAAGGTCCATCGAATGACAAGCGGAACATACTTCGCGGTAAACTTGAAGCCCCCGTTGCAATGATGGTTTGTCCCACATACCAAAGACACCCGCAGATTTCCAATCGTGACGCTCAGGATGTTTCTCGCCTTCGCTAGCGGCAAAAGCATTAACACCCGCAAACAACATTGTTGCGCCAAAGATTGTAGCCAATAGGCCTTTTATTTTGATGTTTTTCATCATTTTAGCCCTTTTTATTCGCTTCTAGTACGCTCGCAGCGATGCTGGTTGGTACAGGTTTCGTTGTTTCCATTCTACTTACCAATGGCATAATTATTAAGAAATATGTAAAGTAGAAAGCTGTGGCAAATTGTGCGAACACAAGTGCAGTGGTGTCCATTGCCACAATGTCGTCGGGTGCTCGTTGACCAAGATAACCAAGGAATATTCCGTTAATGACAAAAAGCCAAAAGAAGAATTTAGACAGAGGGCGAAAACGCATTGAACGAATGTTTGAGCCATCTAACCAAGGCATTACGAAAAGTACCAAGATTGAGGAGAACATGGCAATAACGCCTAAAAGCTTATCAGGAATCGCACGGAGGATCGCATAGAAGGGCAAATAATACCATTCAGGGACAATATGCACAGGCGTTACCAGTGGGTTTGCCTTAATATAATTATCGGGATGACCGAGGAAATCGGGAGCGTAGAATACAAATATTGCAAAGAAGATGATAAACACACCAAGTCCAAAGGCATCTTTCGCTGTATAGTATGGATGGAATGGGATCTTATCGTAAGGTCCTTTTGCATCAATACCAAGTGGGTTTGTTGATCCGGGGATATGCAGAGCCCAAATATGAAGGATAACAACACCGACAAGAATGAATGGAAGCAGATAATGTAGACTATAGAAACGATTGAGTGTTGGTTGACCAACTGCAAAGCCGCCCCATAACCATTCTACGAGACCGTCACCAATGAAGGGGATAAAATCAAAAGCACTAAAGAGACTGGTAATTACTTTTGCGCCCCAGAAGCTCATTTGGCCCCAAGGAAGCACATAGCCCATAAAGCCAGTAGCCATCATAAGAAGATATATGATAACGCCAAGGAACCATAAAATTTCACGTGGTGCTTTATAAGAACCGAAATAGAAGCCCCGTAATATGTGGACATAAACCACAATGAAGAACATGGAGGCACCGTTTGCGTGAATCGTTTGGATCAACCAGCCGTAGTTCACATCTCTTTTAATATGTTGAACATTATCAAATGCAACCGTAATATCAGGGATATAATGCATCGCCAAAATGATGCCAGTGATAATTTGTACAACCATCATAAAACCAGCAAGAACGCCAAAGTTCCACCAATAATTTAAGTTGCGCGGTGCATCATAACCAGCACCGAGTGTATTATAAATCAGTCCGAAAATTGGAAGACGGTCTTCTATCCATTTCACTGTCGGATTTGTTGGTTCGAATTTTTTATCTGAAGCCATTTTTTGTCCTATCCGATTTTCACAGTTGTATCATTTAAAAATGCGTATTTGACAATCGGAAGATTACGGGGCGCTGGTCCTTTACGAATCCGTCCAGAAATATCATAATGCGATCCATGACAAGGGCAATACCATCCACCAAAATCACCTTTTTGATCAATGGGAACGCACCCTAAATGAGTGCAAACGCCGCTCATAATAAGCCATTCAGCTTTTTGAACGCGATCTTCATCTCTTTGAGGATCAACTAAATCTGCAGTATCATCTGCGCGCGCTTCTGTTATTTCAGCAGGCGTGCGGTGACGAATAAAAACAGGATTTCCGCGCCATAAAAATACGGCAGTGTGTCCTAAAGCAATGGCATTAAGGTCAACTTCGATTGAAGATAACGCTAAAACATCCTTTGATGGATTCATTTGATCAACTAGGGGCCAGGCAGTTGCGCCAGCGGCGACAATACCAGCTGCGCCTGTGGCTATATAGAGAAAATTACGTCTTTCTTCTACAACTTCATTATGTGTGGTCATACATAAACCTCGTTAGGGCTTCTATTAATAATTTATTTCAATACTCAAACTTAACCAAATACCCAAACTTGGTTAAGTAGGCAAGTATTTAACAAGTAAAGGAAAAATAGTGGTTTTAAATTTAAAACCAAACTAGATAGCATCCCCTTACCCATCGCATACTATTGCAGTCTTATTACCCATATTATCTTCATTTTGCAATGCTTTTTAGGGTAAAAACCATATTAATTTAACTTATTATCTCACATTGTAAATAGGAGAGTGATAATAGATCTATTCAATAGTAAGAAAACAGCCAATTTTCGGTAAAATAATCTTTTTTATAAAAAGCCTAAGTTTAATAATGCTACAAAATATCGCTAATAAAGTAAATATCACTCTCGGCTTAAAGATTGGAACATCACCGGTTGATTAAGATATTGAGGACTAGAGGGGTTGCTATTCATGTTTTGAATTTTTCTAACCACATCCATTCCCTTTGTCACTTGACCAAAGGCGGCAAATCCCTGACCGTCAGGATTTCTCATGCCTCCAAAATCAAGGCTTGGTTGATCGCCAATGCAAATAAAAAATTCTGATGAGGCCGTATCAGGGCCGTCGCGTGCCATCGATAACGTACCGTCAAGATGTTTAAGTCCCGTTTTTATAGTGCGCTCTAAGGGAATTGGATCAATCAGCATTTTTCTGTCCTCTTCGCGGCCAACGCCACCTTGTATCACTTCAATCTTTATATTGTTTTGGGCTTGGTTATCGGTACGGACCACACGGTAAAATGCTCCTCCCTTAAAATGCCCGCCATCAACATATTTAAGAAAATTACGCACAGTTATAGGCGCTTTGCTGGCGTAAAGATCCATATAGATTTCGCCCGCTATGGTGCTGAGTTTTACTTTTATAATAGGGTCATCTGTACTTTGAGAATGTGCCAATCCGAAAGTGCATAAGACAAAGATTAGAGAAAATAGCTGTATTTTTATGAGGCGAAACATTTTCTATCCTTCATTTATAATATGACTTCTGATCTATTTTTAGGTGCGCTGTCACGTACTTTTATGAACCATAAAATAACAGCGATCAAAATGGCAAGAATACCGATTACAATCATATTCATGCTTTTCCAACCCACAGTCTGTAGCATAAAGCCTGAGCTAAGTGTGGCAAGGGCGGCAAGGCCAAACACTACTAAATCATTTAAGCCCTGAACATAGGCTTTTTCATTTTCATTATAGGCATGTTCAAGCAACGTTGTCCCCGCCGTAAACATGAAATTCCAACCAATGCCGATCAAGATCAAGGCGCCGTAAAAATTATAAAGCTCAATCCCTGCGGAGGCAATCAAGGTTGAAATGAACATAATAACCATTCCTGCCAAGATTATTTTAAGGGAGCTAAAACGGGCTATAAGCGTTCCTGTTATTATGGCAGGGGCAAACATGGACATGGAATGCCATTGAATAACACCCGCAGCGTCAGAAACTTGATAGCCGCACATTTCAACTATTTCAAGGGGCGTTGCTGTCATGATGAAGGACATGGAGACATAAGCGCAAGCGGCACTTAACGAGGCACAGATAAAAGCGGGTCGTTTTAAAACCTCTATTATTCTGGGGTTTTCGTGATTTATTTTATTAAGATTGGTTGTATCGCGTTTGGGTAGTTTTATCAGGGTGATTAAAACATGAGCCACTAAACTTAAGGCGATGATTAAACAATATGTACCCGCGTAAAGAACGGGTTCAAAATAATGAGCTTCAAACAACCGTGCGAGGGTTGGTGCGGATAAACCTGCAAGAACGCCCCCTGCAATCACGTATGATACGGCTTGTTTGTGAAAGTGAGGTGGTGAGACTTCCATAGCGGTAAAACGGTAATAATTGGCAAATGACTGATAAGTGCCGTGAAAAAAGGTTGCGGTGCATAATAAATAAAAATTATTTTGATAAATGGCAATTACGGCTATTAATCCGCCAAGACCGCCACATAATGCCCCTAAATAAAATCCTGATTTACGGCCAAATTTTCTCATAAAGAGTGACGCTGGAAAAGCAAAAGCCGCTGTGGCGATAAACGCAGTTGCAGAGGGAATGGTGGCCAGTGCCGTATTTCCCGTCATCATTTTGGCCACTAAGCTCGAATAGGTAATCACCGTGACGACTGAGGCTAGTGTGATAAACTGTGCCATGGATAGAAGGAATATATTACGTTTTACATTATCCATGGAAGTTCCTGAACTTTAAATTTCAATTACCATTCCGTCATAGGCGGGTTCGACCCCGTTTGGCAACTTGTTTTTTAAGGTTTGATAATCTAAATCAGCGGTCATATGGGTAAGGACAGCATGTTTAGGTTGATAGTGTTCTATATAAGCTAGGGCTTGCTCTAAGGTACAATGAGTTGGATGGAACTCTTCACGCAAACAATCGGTAATCCATAATTTTAAACCATGAAGATATTTTTCGCTGTGCTCTGGAATATCATTAAAATCCGTACAGTAGCAAATATCACCAATCCGGTAACCATAAGTCATAATCGAACCGTGAATTAATTCTATGGGTTGGATCTTAATATCGCCAATTTCAAAAGGATTAAGGTCAATTTCATGGGCTTTGCAGATGGAAGGATAGTGGCGTTTACTCTTAAAAATATAACTGAATCTATTCTTTAAAACAGCCAATGTATGTTTGCTGCCATATATATCTACATTACGCTTCATATTTTGTGCTAACGCCCGAAGATCGTCAATACCGTGGGTATGGTCGGCGTGATCATGGGTATAAAGCACGCCGTCAACACTGGTAATATCCGCACTTAAACATTGTTCACGTAAATCTGGCCCCGTATCAATGATTAGGCGGGTATCATTAGTTTGCACCATAATCGAAACCCGACGTCGCCGATTTTTAGGATTGGTCGGGTCGCAAACACCCCAGCCATTGTTGGGCGTCCCCCCTACTCTTGGTACACCTTGTGAGGTGCCGCATCCTAAAATTGTTACCTTCATTTACTGATCCGGTCTTTTAGTTTTTGAAAAAAGTTTAAAGAAATTATCTGTGGTTATTGCCGCCAACTCCTCGTAAGAAACTCCCATATGCTCGCTTAAAAATTGAGCAGTATATCTTACGTATGATGGTTCATTAGATTTGCCGCGCATGGGGACTGGCGCTAAAAAAGGCGCATCTGTTTCGATCAACATCCTATCAAGAGGAATTATTTTGACTGCCTTTTGTAAGTCCGTTGCGGTTTTAAAGGTTATAATTCCTGATATAGAAATATAACAGCCAATCTCTAAAGCTTTTTTGGCGAATTCTTCCGATGCGGTGAAGCAATGAATAACTGCAGGGTAAGCCCCTATTTTCATTTGTTCAGTCATAATACGCGCACAGTCATCATCGGCGTCGCGGGTGTGGACAATCAATGGTAATTGAGTTTCGCGGCTGGCTTCAATATGGGCAATGAAATTTCTCTGCTGTTGATCACGGGGAGCGCGGTCATAATAATAATCGAGACCGGTTTCACCAATGCCGACAACTTTTTTATGGGTTGATTTTTCGATCAATAGTTCTGGTTTAATATCGCATTCAACAGCGGCCTCGTGGGGATGACTGCCGACGGTGGCATAGATATTGTCATGGGTCTGTGCTATTTTTAAGACATCATCATATTCGCTAAGACGTGCGTTTATTGCAAGCATTGTACCAATGCCGACTTCTGCTGCGCGTTTGAGAACGCCGTCAATATCTTCGCTTAAGTTGCCATAATTTAAATGACAATGGCTATCTACGATAAAGGGAAGTTTAGACATTATTTATCCTCTTTAATATAACGTGGAAAGACGCCTTCTGGCTGATCGATGGTGGTTCCAGAAGCGAGTCTGTGATTTTTCCCCAAATGTTCAAAGTCACGTTGATTTGCAGGAATTTTAAGTATATCCAATAATTTTGCCGCAGAATCGGGCATGATCGGTTGAATAAGGATCGAAACCTGCCTAATGACCTCCGCCGTAGTATAAAGCACCGTTGCCATGCGTTGAGGGTCAGTTTTCTTTAAAGCCCAAGGCTCCTGCGCTGCAAAATAGCCATTGGCGTCTGATACTATTTTCCAAATCGTAGCAATGGCCTTATTGATGGCTTGTAGTTCCATATGCTCACGTACTTGAGTTATTAAGGCGTCGGTCGCGGTTAAAATTTCATTGTCTTGATCTGTGAATGTTGATGGGGTTGGCATAACAGCGTCACAATTTTTAAAAATCATACTCAAAGAACGTTGTGCTAAATTACCAAGGTCATTGGCAAGGTCGCTATTGATGCGATTGATCATGGCTTGTTTATTAAAGTCACCATCATTGCCAAAAGGCACTTCTCGCATTAAAAAATAACGCACTTGATCAAGGCCAAATTCATTAACAATTTCAAAAGGATCAATGACATTGCCCACTGATTTTGAAATCTTTTGTCCTTCATTAGTCCACCAGCCATGAGCGAACACTCGTTTTGGTGGCTCAATATCAGCAGCCATCAAAAAAGCGGGCCAATATACGGCGTGGAAACGAACAATATCTTTACCAACCATATGAATGTCGGCGGGCCAGAATTTTTTAAAACTTATGTTATTTGTATCGGGATAACCAACGGCGGTCAGATAATTGGTCAAGGCATCGATCCAGACATACATGATATGCTTTTCATTTCCCGGTACAGGAATTCCCCAATTAAAACTTGTTCTTGATATTGATAAATCACGAAGTCCGCCCTCAACAAAGCTTTTGACTTCATTTTTGCGGCTTTTCGGCAGGACGGTGATGTCTTGATTTTCGTACCATTCAAGAAGTCTATCTTCCCAAGCGCTTAAGCGGAAAAAGTAACTTTCCTCTTCGACCCATTCTACGGGAGCGCCCGTGGGGGCAGTTTTTTCACCATTATTTTCCAACAGCTCAGTTTCTGCGTAAAAGGCCTCATCGCGTACAGAATACCATCCTGAATATTTATCAAGGTAAATTTGGTCGTTTTGTTCTAGTTTTTTCCAAAGAGCCTGACAGGCTAATTTATGTCTCTGTTCAGTGGTGCGAATAAAATCATCATGGGAACAGTTTAGAAATTTAGCAAGAGCGCGAAAATGCTCTGAAACCTCATCACATAATTCAAGAGGGGTTTTACCAAGA
>CALDNY010000029.1 GCA_937914685.1 uncultured Kordiimonadaceae bacterium | reverse complement strand
GAATAACGCGGGGTGGAGCAGTCCGGTAGCTCGTCAGGCTCATAACCTGAAGGTCATAGGTTCAAATCCTATCCCCGCAACCACTAAAAACAAAGGGTCCTCATCGAGGGCCCTTTTGTTTTATCTGGTAGAGGGCCACAGATTAAAGGGTGAAAGATTGAGCCGCTAAAAGTCTGTAACTAAACTCTTTTATATTAATTGCCATGATTAACCTTCCGTTAACCATATTTGTCTTTTTGATACTATTGTGATAGCATCATCAAACTTGGGGATTTAAAGGAGGGAAAAATGGGAAAATCACTTATATCGTGGGCGCTTGTTGGCGTCTTAACATATGCATGGTACTGGGCTGGTTATGCTTGGCCATATTTACAAAACACGCCTAGTGGTAACTGGGAACCGGTATGGTTATTATATACAGTTTTGGTGATTTTAATTCACCGTAGATCTGGGACTGCCGCTGTTGGCGCTCAAGTATTAGATACTATTATTGGCCGCATAAAAACAATTGTTGGTCATTTTGTTGGTCTATTGCTTGCTATCATTATTGGTGTAACTATAAACACGCTTGTTGGTGGTGGCGGATTTGTTGTTAATGCATATTTACAAGGTGTGGTTCTAGTCTTGTCTTGTTCAATATTAACGTCAGCAATGCTCGGCGCTTTGGACGATGCTACGCAATAAATTATATTATATTATCTGATAGGCTTGCGGCGTAAAATGCCGCAAGCCTTTTTGTTAAAATAAGTCTATTTGTTGATATAGGCCTAGTGTATGCTTTTGTTTAAATTACAGAATTATAATAAGAAGCGAAAATTTAAACATGAGCGACAATAGTTACGAAGAAACATATTTAAGTTGGCAAAATGATCCTGAAAATTTTTGGCATGATGCGGCCCAAGAGCTTGATTGGGTTGAACGTTGGGATCAGGTATTAGACGACACAAACCCCCCTTTATATCGCTGGTATTCAGGGGCAAAAACCAATAGCTGCTATAATGCGCTAGACCGTCATCTAAAAGCAGGTCATGGAAACAGAACCGCACTGATTTATGATAGTGCCATGACAGGACAGGTTGAAAAATTCACTTACAGTGAGCTTTGTGATCAGGTTGCTAAATTTGCGGGCGTTCTTAGTGATTTAGGGGTTGTTAAAGGCGACCGCGTCCTGCTTTATATGCCGATGATCCCCCAAGCGGTGATGGCCATGCTCGGATCTGCGCGTATTGGCGCAGTCCATACTGTTGTCTTTGGCGGGTTTGCAGCAAAAGAATTGGCAAAACGTATTATTGACGCTGATCCAAAAGTAATTATATCCGCCACATGTGGACTAGAACCACAAAAAATCATTGCCTATAAGCCGCTTTTAGACGAAGCCATGGAATTGGCAAACTCATCCGTAAAAACCATCATTGTCGAGCGGCCACAATGCACGGCCAATTTTATAGAAGGTCGCGATATTAAATGGCACGAGGCTATGGAAAAGGCTAACCCTGTCGAGTGTTTAACTCTGATGTCAACGGATCCGCTTTATATTCTTTATACATCCGGTACAACGGGCGCGCCCAAAGGGATCGTACGCGATCACGGTGGCCATATGGTGGCAATGAATTGGAGCATGAAAAATGTATATAATATGTCCCCAGGCGATGTTTATTGGGCCGCTTCAGACATTGGTTGGGTTGTTGGTCATTCCTATATTGTTTATGGGCCGTTGATCCGGGGTTGTACAACAATACTTTATGAAGGAAAACCAGTGGGAACGCCCGATGCGGGCGCATTTTGGCGTGTTCTTGCGGATCATAAGGTAAATGCATTATTCGTAGCCCCTACTGCCATTCGTGCCATTAAAAGAGAAGACCCAAAAGCAGAACTGCTCAAAAAATATGACCTTTCAAATTTTAAGACTTTATTTTTGGCGGGCGAGCGTGCCGATCCTGATACGGTAAAATGGGCCGAAGATATTTTAAAAATTCCAGTAATTGATCATTGGTGGCAAACAGAAACCGCATGGTCCATCTGCGCAAATTTTATGGGTATAGAACACTTGCCCGTTAAATACGGCAGCCCCACTAAACCCTCACCGGGCTATGATGTGCGCATTTTTAATGACGAAGGGCTAGAAGTTCCCGCAGGCATCCTTGGTAATATTGTGGTTAAAGAGCCATTGCCGCCGGGGGCTATGTTGACCATCTGGCAAAATGATAAAAGATACATTGATACTTATTTTTCAGAATTTAAAGGGTTTTATTTAACCGGAGACGCAGGCCATAAAGACGAAGACGGTTATCTTTATATTATGGGCCGCACGGATGATGTGATCAATGTGGCAGGACACCGCCTTTCAACGGGGGCAATGGAAGAAGTTCTCGCCTCAATTGGTGATGTGGCCGAATGTGCGGTAGTGGGCGTAAAGGATGACTTAAAAGGCCAACAGCCTTACGGCTTTCTCGTTCTTAAAAATGGCGCAACCCATTCTCATCAAGAAATTATAGCGCAAGCCGTTGCCTTGGTTCGTGAGGAAATAGGGGCTGTTGCCTGCTTTAAAAAAGCGGTTATTGTCAAACGATTACCAAAAACAAGATCAGGAAAAATCCTAAGACGGGTTATGAGCAATATTGCGGATAAAGAGGACTATACCCCCCCTGCTACGCTTGATGATCCAGAAATTCTTGAAGAAATCAAAAACGTTCTTTTCCCTTAAAATTTAGGCAAACATCTAACAATAGTTATAAAAGAGGAGTAATAAAATGGATTTAGGCATTAAAGGCCGCAAAGCAATAATTTGTGCGTCTTCAAAAGGACTTGGTAAAGCCTGCGCTATGACCTTAGCACAGGACGGGGTTCATGTGTTTATTAATGGCCGCACCGAAGAGGTACTAGAGAAAACCGCTCAAGAAATCAGAGATGTTACAGAGGCCCAAGTTACCTGCGTTGCTGGCGATGTAACCACAGCTTTGGGCAGAGAAAAATTGCTCGCGGCTTGTCCTGATCCTGATATTCTTATAAATAATGCGGGCGGCCCGCCAGCAGGAAATTTTCGCGATTGGGACCGCGAGACATGGATTAAAGCGCTTGATGCGAATATGTTGACACAAATTGAATTGATTAAAGCAGTGGTTGACGGCATGATCGCCCGCAAATTTGGCCGCATTGTTAATATTACTTCGGGATCGGTTAAGGCGCCTATTGAAATTCTGGGTTTATCCAACGGCGCAAGATCGGGATTAACGGGTTTTTGTGCCGGTATAGCCCGATCGACGGTAAAGGATAATGTGACGATTAATGGATTAATGCCCGGGCCCTTTGAAACGGACCGTATCGCAGAAATCATTGCCGCCGAAGCAAAGGCAAAAAACATCACTATTGAACAAGCGCGAAAAGGACGCATGGCGGCAAATCCAGCGGGACGCTTTGGCAGACCAGAAGAATTGGGGGCGGCTTGTGGGTGGCTATGTTCCCAATATGGCGGATTTGTAACGGGTCAAAATATTCTCCTTGATGGCGGTAGTTTCCCTGGCACTCTGTAGAAATGAATTAGAACGGAAAAAGTTATTTTTATCACGAAGCACTATTAATATTTGAGGAAAATTCGATGTGTAATGGCATAAAAATGTTGATTTGTTTTCTTGGTATGTTTTTAGTCGCCTGTACTGATCAAAACGAAATAATTCCTGTTAAAAAACCAAATATAATTATCTTATATGTGGATGATTTAGGCTATGGTGATGTGGGCTTTAATGGGGCAACCGCGGTTCGCACGCCTAATATTGATCAATTGGCAGCAGAAGGAATTAATTTTACGGATGCCCATAGTACGGCGGCAACCTGTACGCCGTCACGGTATGCCTTGCTTACCGGAGAGCATGGATTTCGCCGAGATCTGGATATTTTGCCTGGCGACGCGCCAGCTCTTATTCGCCCCGAACAACCAACGCTGCCTTCTATGCTGAAAAAAGCGGGTTATAATACGGCTGTGGTAGGAAAATGGCATTTGGGACTTGGTGATGGAGATGTTAATTGGAACGTTGCTATAAAACCGGGGCCCCTTGAAATTGGATTTGATTATAGCTTTTTAATGCCAGCAACAGGGGATCGGGTGCCGACGGTCTATTTAGAAAACCATACTATTGTTAATTTGGACCCAATGGATCCTATTGAAGTGAGTTATAAAGGTAAAGTTGGTAACAGACCAACAGGGACAGAACATCCTGAACTTCTTCGCTATAAGGCTGATCCGCAACATAGCGACACGATCATCAATGGTGTTAGTCGCATTGGCACAATGGGTGGTGGTCAAGCGGCGTTATGGGTTGACGAAGAGTTTGCAGATACTTTCACTGATAAGGCTCGTACTTTTATCCGTAAAAATAAAGAAAACCCGTTTTTTCTATTCTATTCCTTTGCAGACATTCACGTGCCTCGCCTTCCTCACGCGCGATTTGAAGGAAAAACCACCATGGGTCCCCGTGGAGACGCTATTGCGCAAATGGATTGGGTTGTTGGTGAAATTATCACAGAGTTAAAAACTCTAGGCATTGAAGAGAATACATTGATATTTTTTACCAGTGATAATGGCCCTGTTCTTGATGATGGATACGGGGACGGTGCGGTTACTAAGTTGGGGGATCATAAGCCGTCAGGACCTTATCGCGGGGGAAAATATAGTGCGTTTGAGGCAGGAACCCGTATGCCAACGGTGGTTCATTGGCCGGGAAGAGTTGAGCCGGGTACCAGTGCCGCTCTTGTTTCTCAGGTTGATTTTTATGCTTCTTTAGCCAGCTTATTGGACATTGAACTTTCGCCACAGGAGGCTATGGATAGCCTCAATCTTTTGGGGGCGTTGCTTGGTACTACGGATCAAGGGCGGGACTATTTGATAGAAGAATCTGTTGCTACACTTTCGTTGAGAAAGGCAAACTGGAAATATATTGTTCCCTATCCTGAAGATAAAATTTATCCTGATTGGGTGCAAATTGATAAAGGAATAGAAGGGGGCTTTATTAAAGAACCACAGCTCTATAATCTTGATAATGACGCGGGAGAGCAAAATAATTTGGCGAAAGACTATCCTGCCCTCGTTAATGAGTTACAGACAAAAATAGAAGAATTACGGAGGGCTGGTTTTAGCGAAAGGCATTGATAAATAGGGAAATTTTACATTAGGCATTAGGCATTATAAGTGATATATTTTGCTTGGGAGTATTTGTTTAGTTTTATGAATAATAAATTTAAACTTAAAGGGGAAAATATAATGGATTCTGTATCAAAAGAAAAATACCTTAAACTTGCGCTTACACTTTTTGGCCTTGTCTTTTTAGTTGTTTATCCACTGGGAATGGTTTGGCCATCGGGTTGGGTATGGCACGGCGGCGCGGGCGAGTATTATTTACAAATGATTTGCGGGGTATATTTCGTACTCGGTGTGTTTTTAATAATGGCGGCTAAAAATCCGTCGGAACATAAGAGCCTTATTTCTTTTACCGTATGGTCAAGCGTTGTTCACGCGGTGATTATGGCGTCTCAAGTATATGGTGACGGCATGGAAATGGGTCATCTTATGGGTGATGTACCGGCGTTGCTATTGGTTGCTCTGTTACTCGGTTATTTTTCATCGGGTACTGAAAGCGCATAAAACTTATCTATATTACTATTTTGTATGATTGATTTTTAAAAGGGGTCATGACATTGTTGCACAAATAAATAGTGCAACAATGAGGCCTCCTTTAAATGACATTTCCAATCGATAAAATCAGAAGTCAATTTCCCGCTTTAGCTCTAGAAGATGGGGGAATGCCGCGCCTTTATTTTGATAATCCCGCAGGCACTCAAGTGCCTAAATCTGTTGCTGATGCGGTTTACCATTGTCTTATTCATGAAAATGCCAATCTGGGCGGTACTTTTGTCACATCACACGCATCTACTAAAATTGTAGCCGACGCCCATCAGGCTATGGCGGACTTTTTAGGAACCGATGATTTGGGCGAAATTATCATCGGTGCCAGCACCACCACTCTCGCCTTTCACTTATCACGAAGCATTGCCCGAGATTTTAAAGCGGGCGATGAAATTATTGTCACGCAAATGGACCATGAAGGAAATGTCTCCCCATGGTTAGAGATTGCAGAAGACCATGATTTAACAATTCGTTGGCTAAAGTTTAATGAACAAAGCTGGCAGATTGAAGTGGAGGATTTAAAGGAGCTTTTAAATGATCGGACAAAATTAGTGGCGCTTAATTATGCTAGCAATCTAACAGGCATGACTAATGATGTTAAAAGACTAATTGCTGAGGCAAAGAAAGTTGACGCCTTGGTTTATTTGGATGCGGTACAATATACGCCCCACGCCTTGACAAGCGTTAGTGAGTTAGGGTGTGATTTTCTAGCCTGTTCATCTTATAAATTTTTTGGCCCTCATTTAGGAATCGTCTGGGGTAAGAAAAAATTATTACAAGACATGCATGCTTATAAATGCCGCACAGTACCAGAAGAGTTTCCAACAAAATTTGAAACAGGAACACCAGCAATAGAATTATTGGCAGGATTAACGGCGACAATAGAGTATATCGCGTCTATTGGTGAACAAGGCCAAACAACAAGGCGGCAAAAAATAAAAGCGGCTTTTCAAGCGACCTTAAAATACGAAGAAATATTGACTAGACAATTAATGGATGGGTTGAAAAACCTTGATGGGATTGAGATCATTGGCTCTACAAGTGAGAACCAATTAAGCCAGCATGTACCAACCATTTCATTCAGACATAAAACGATTAAGCCTCGTGATATTGCAACATCATTGGCAAACGAGAATATATTTGTCTGGAGTGGCCATAATTATGCCCTTGGCATCGTACGGCAACTTGGCATTAATGAAAAAGAAGGCGTGGTGCGCATCGGCATGGC
Organism: uncultured Kordiimonadaceae bacterium; assembly: GCA_937914685.1. GTDB lineage: Bacteria > Pseudomonadota > Alphaproteobacteria > Sphingomonadales > Emcibacteraceae > Pseudemcibacter. The sequence continues at coordinate 24,456 of CALDNY010000029.1, read as the reverse complement.
TCATTATAACACCAAACAAGAAGTGAGCCGCGTCCTTGATGCGGTTTCAAGGGCGCTCGGCGGCTAATTTTGCTAATATTAAGGACGTCTCTAACATAAATATTATTAGTCTAACGCGCATTATAGGGATGAATAGTAACCCCTTGAACGACCCTATTGACGGTTCCGGAGACGCAGGGACTATCGGGGCTATTACCCAATTTTAAGGCGCTGTGAAAAGCATATAGTTGGGCGTAAACAATCAAAGGAAACATCAATTCACAATCATTGGCATCCTTTAACCCTTTGATTATTATATGATCACGCTTTGGCTCCATACCTTCAATCTCACTTGATAGGGCAACGACTAACCCTGCTTTACGGTCTCTTCTAATTTCATTCAGTAAATCAAGGTCATATTGGCGCGTGTGGGGATCGTTAGAAATAAATACAAAAACAATAGTATTGCCCGATATAATCGCCTTTGGACCATGGCGAAAGCCAAGGGAACTTTCATATGTTGTGACGATCTGACCATCGGTTAATTCTAATAATTTAAGAGATGCTTCACGGGCAAGGCTTTTTAAACCATTACTGCCAAGGAAAACAACTCGCCAGAAATTCTTTCGCGTAAGGATTTTAATATCATCATTTTGCTCATTAATCACTGCCATTGTTGCTTTGCAAACGGTATTTAAATCAATGGCGTGCTTTGATAGTATTTTGAGGCCAACATACAACATACTTGTAAAGCTTGAGGTCATGGCAAAGCTTTGGTCATGTGTTTCGGGCGGCAATAAGAAAACCATATTTTTTTCATCTGCCTTAACACTTTTATATAACGCCCCCTCCTCATTACAGGTGATCACCAACTGATAGCAGGTATCAACTAATTGCGTGTATAAATTTGCGGCGGCTAGACTTTCGGGACTATCGCCGGAACGGCTGAAAGACACCAGTAATGTTGGCGTTTTTTTCTTAAAATAAAGATGAGGGCCAGAGACTAAATCCGTTGTTGCAATAGCCTCTACATTGTTATCTTTCAGTAATAATGGCGCAAGGCATTGACCGATATAAGATGATGAACCAGCACCGGTCAGAATAATCCTTAGATTTTTTGTTGCTAAAATTGGCTTTAAAAAAGCATCAATAGTCTCTGCGTTTTCTTCTAATAAATCTTGGGTTTTTTGCCACATTTCGGGCTGCTGGTAGATTTCCTTTGCCGTACTGAGTGCGTTGTTATGATTTAAAAGATCATTAGAGATATTTAAATAAGACATGATAATTCCTCATTGGTACACTAGGCATTGCTATATTTTTTTTAAACCCAAACTATTGTTATAGTCAAACATTAGCAAACAATAACATCCAAACAAAGTCTAATTGTTATCTTAAAGGTTTAAATGATAAACAGAATATGATCTTGGGCCAGCGCATTGTGAAATAATGATCAAGAGGCTTTAATTATTCCGTTATATTTTTATCAACGATCAGTGGGGATTTGCCTTTAATTAAAGGGTTTGAAGTTAAGAAATAAGCAACGCCGATAAAGCCGGCACCACCAATTATATTACCGACCGAAACCCAAGCAAGGTTATAAATCATACCCATAAAAGTGACCCCTTCGGGATGATTTCCCATTAAGGAAATGGCAAATACCGTCATATTGGCAATGCCATGTTCAAAGCCCGCAGCAACGAAGGCAAAAAGACACCAGAAAATAAGAATACATTTTGCCGTATCATTATCCGTTTTCGAAGACATCCATATGGCTAGACAAATAAGCCAGTTACAAATGCTCGCGCGCGCAATCAGCTCAATAATGCCGCTGTTCATTTTTGCATAAGCGAGGGTATGGACAAGGGCCGTACTATCCTCAATAAATCCGCCGCCGCCCCCAAGCACAAATAAAACGGAAAGTAAAACCGCGCCTACTAAATTACCGTACCAACATATGATCCAGTCTTTAATGACGGTAAATAAGGTTATTTTTTTATAGAAATAACCAAAAGTCATATACATGATGTGACCAGAAAAAAGCTCGGCCCCTGCAAAGACAATTAAAGTAAGGGTGATGCCGAAAAAGCAGCCCATAATCAATTTTTGTGATACCGCCTCAGCGGCATTACCAAGGGTCAGGATTAGCATAATACCAATACCGACATAGGCCCCTGCCATCATAGTGGAAAGAAAAAAACCAACGGGATTGCGGCGAAAATAATTAATTTTGACCACAGCAATTTCAGAAAATTGTTTAGTAGTATCAATATGCATAAAAAAAAGGCCTCACGATTATTAAAACATAACCTGAAACCCTTATATATTTTTTATGAACTAACTCTATGACCTAGATCAAGAATTGTCTAGGAGTTTTATTGACATCAAATTAAAAATTTTGTTATTTTTTCGACTACTATATCTGCGGCTTCTTCTATTTCCATATTGGCGCTATATAGGTGAATGTCTGCACATTCTGGCTCTTCATAGGGGCTGTCTAGGCCAGTAAAATTTTTAATTTCTCCGCTTCTTGCTTTTTTATAGAGCCCTTTGGGGTCTCTTTGTTCGCAAATATCAAGATGGGTATCTACAAAAATTTCCATAAACTCATCTTCTCCGAGCATATTACGCACCATATTGCGTTCAGCGCGAAAGGGCGAGATAAAGGCGGTCAGGACAATAAGGCCCGCATCAACCATTAATTTTGCGACTTCGCCAACACGGCGAATATTTTCAACACGGTCCGCATCAACGAACCCTAAATCTTTATTAAGACCATGGCGCACATTATCACCGTCTAGCAAATAAGTATGTTTACCCAAGGCCAAAAGCTTTTTTTCAACCATATTAGCAATGGCCGACTTGCCAGATGCGCTTAATCCTGTGAACCATAAAACAAGAGGTTTTTGGTGTTTTTGTGCTGATCTTGCTGATTTATTGACATCAACTGCCTGCCAGTGAACATTGGTGGCGCGGCGCAAGCCAAAATTAATCATGCCCGCACCTACCGTCATGTTGGATATTTTATCAATTAATATAAAGGATCCCAAAATCCTGTTTTCTTGGTAAGCCTCAAAAACAATGGCATCATCAACCTTAAAATTGCAAACGCCCACTTCGTTTAATTCGAGAATTTTACCCGCGTCATGCTCTAATGAATTTATATTCACTTTATATTTAAGTTCGGTTACTTCTCCCGAAACAGTTTTATTATTGGTTTTAATTAAATAAGACCGCCCCGGCAGCATCGGCTGATCGTCCATCCAGATGATATGGGCTTGAAAATGATCGGTTATTTCTGGCCTTATTTTAACTTCGGAAATCACATCGCCGCGCGAAATATCAATTTCATCTTTTAATGTTAGTGTTATTGCTTGATCCGCATAAGCAATTTCCAAGTCACCGTCAGCCGTAACAATAGATTTAATGGTGCTGGTTTTTGCGCTGGGCAGGGCGATAATTTGATCCCCCGGCTTAATTGTCCCTGATGCGATGGTTCCTGAAAATCCTCGAAAATCTAAATTTGGCCGATTAACCCATTGTACCGGCATACGAAACGGTTTTTGATGAACGGTTTTAGCAAGATCAATTGTTTCTAATATATTTAAAAATGCTAACCCATGATACCACGGCATCTGAGGACTGATATTTATAATATTATCGCCTTTTAACGCAGATAGCGGCACAAAACTAATATTAGAAAAATTTAAACGAGAGGAAAATGATCGGTATTGATCTTCAATTTTTTGATAAATTTCTTCTGAATAATCAACCAAATCCATTTTATTAATGACAATCACAACATGGCGGATGCCGAGCAAGCTTACAATATAGCTATGCCGTTTTGTTTGAGTGAGAATTCCTTTTCTGGCATCTATCAAAATTACTGCCACATCCGCAGAGGACGCGCCGGTCGCCATATTACGAGTATATTGTTCGTGGCCGGGCGTATCGGCGACAATAAATTTTCGTTTATCCGTTGAAAAATATCGGTAGGCCACGTCAATGGTTATACCTTGCTCGCGCTCTGCTGCTAAACCATCAACCAACAGGGCAAAATCAATATCGTCTCCTTGAGTGCCAACTTTTTTGCTATCGTTTTTTAAGGATGCCAATTGGTCTTCAAGAATAAGTTTTGTATCATACAAAAGCCGCCCTATGAGCGTGGATTTGCCGTCATCTACGCTGCCGCAGGTGATAAAGCGCAAATAACTTTTATGTTCATGTTCCTGCAAATAGTTTTCAATGTTCTTGGCAATGTCCTTGGATATTTTCTTCCCCATCAGAAATACCCCTCCTGCTTTTTCTGCTCCATGGAGGCATTATTGTCTTTGTCTATTGATCTTCCTTGGCGTTCCGAAGTCTTGGCGAGCAACATTTCTTGAATAATTTCTGGAAGGGTCGTTGCATTTGATTGAACGGCACCCGTTAAGGGATAACATCCAAGAGTTCGAAAGCGTACCATTTTCATTTCTGGTTTTTCCCCTTTATTAAGGGGCATTCTTTCATCATCAACCATAATCAGCATACCGTCCCTTTCAACGACGGGGCGCTCTTTGGCCAGATAAAGCGGAACTATGGGTATTTTTTCAAGATGAATATATTGCCAAATATCCAATTCTGTCCAATTGGATAGAGGAAATACCCGCATGCTTTCGCCCTTTTGGGTGCGGTTATTATAAATATTCCAAAGCTCCGGTCTTTGGTTTTTTGGGTCCCATCGATGTTGCGATGAACGAAACGAAAAAATTCTTTCTTTGGCGCGGGACTTTTCCTCATCACGGCGCGCCCCGCCAAAGGCGGCATCAAAGCCGTATTTATCAAGGGCTTGTTTTAATCCTTGGGTTTTCATAACATCCGTATGAACGGCAGAACCATGGCTGAAAGGCCCAATCCCCCGGTCAATTCCCTCCTGATTAATATGTATTTTTAAATCCAGATTATTTTGGACAACAAAGCGATCGCGAAACTCAATCATTTCACGAAATTTCCAAGTCGTATCCACATGCATTATGGTAAAAGGTATCTGCGATGGATAAAAAGCTTTCATGGCAAGATGGAGCATCACACTACTATCTTTACCAATGGAATAAAGCATCACAGGATTATTGCAGGTGGCGACCACTTCACGAATGATATGAATGGATTCCGCCTCAAGGCGTTGAAGGGGAGTGATGTTTTTATTCATAGGGGCCATGTATTCTTGCTCATCTAATTTTTAGTCTCATTTGCTAGGGGCAGAATATTATTATCACGCTTTCTTATGGGGTTATAGAAAAAATCTATATTATCAATTTATGCCCCTTTGTGAAATGAAATTTTCTTACCGTTTGACTATTAACCATAGCATGAGATAGGGTTAAATACTTTTGTGATATATTATATCAATTATCATAGAAAGATTGGGGAATGTGGTACTAATTATAGGAAGGGGATATAACGAATGTCATATATTATATTATTAAATTTAGCTGTTTTTGCAGGGCTTTTAGTGCTTTTGTCAAAATTCAGTAAAGGGGATATGAAGCTTTCAAGAAAAGTGTTCATGGGCCTTATTGTTGGGGTTGCCTTTGGCTTTGCCCTGCAAGTTTTCTACGGTGAAGGAAGCGTTACCATAAAAGATACGCTTGAATGGACTAATGTGGTTGCTAATGGCTATATCAGACTGCTTTATATGATCATCATGCCGCTTATTTTGATTTCTATGGTTGCGGCGGTGGTGCGCATTGATGAAGTGACATCATTGGGCAAAATTGGCGGTACGGTCATTGCTATTCTTATTTTTACAACAATGATTTCTTCTATTGTTGCTATCGGTGTTACCGATTTATTCAATTTAACGGCAGATGGATTGATAAGCGGTGACCGTGAAGCGGCCCGTGCGCTGGCTCTTGAAGGCAGATTAGGCAGAGTTTCCGATTTAAGCGTTGCAGCGATGATTGTTAATTTTATTCCTAGAAATATATTTTCTGATCTCGCTGGGTCGCGAGCACTTTCAATTATTTCCGTGGTCGTTTTTGCCATTATGTTTGGCGTTGCGGCCCTTAAGGCCATGAAAGAAAAACCAGAAATCCAAAAGCCTTTTTTAAATTTTGTTGATGTTGCTCAAACCATCATTATGAAGTTGGTGCATATGGTGATGGCCTTTACACCTTATGGCGTGATGGCTCTTATGGTTAAGGTGGTGGCGACCTCTAATTTGGCGGATGTCTTAAATTTGGGGAAATTTATCGTTGCCTCTTATGTGGCGATCGCCATTATGTTTGGTATTCATGGTCTATTACTGACGTTAACGGGCTTTAATGCCAAGAAATTTTTCAATAGTGTATTGCCAGTTTTAATTTTTGCTTTTACCTCAAGAAGTTCTGCGGCTTGTATCCCCCTTAATGTGGAGGCTCAGGTCGAAAAACTTGGTGTGCCAAAATCCATTGCTAATATTTCAGCAACTTTTGGGGCAACAATCGGCCAAAATGGCTGCGCGGGGATTTATCCAACAATGTTGGCGGTAATGGTCGCACCCTCTGTTGGTGTTGCTGTTGATTTTCAATTTTTAGCCACCCTTGTGATGTTTGTTACGATTAGCTCATTCGGTGTTGCGGGCGTTGGTGGTGGTGCTACATTTGCAGCATTGATCGTTCTTCCGCTGATGGGCCTTCCTATTGAGATTGTCGCATTGCTTATTTCTATTGAACCGCTTATTGATATGGCGCGTACGGCCCTTAATGTTAATGGGGCTATGACTGCGGGGGCGATTACCAGTCGTTTCATCAAAATCAAGCATGTAAATGAAGTAGAACAGCCGGCCGAATAATTTATAAGCTATTTCAAAAGGTTTTTTAATCACGGCGTATTCTTTTGAGTGCGCCGTGATTTTTTTGTGATATACACAAAGAAAAATATTAAAGGAACAGAAAATGATATTTGATGGTTTATCCGCAGTTGGCGATGATCTTATTTTACGGATTTCAATATTATATAAAGCGGATAATAATCCTAATAAGGTTGATTTGGGTGTTGGCGTTTATAAGGACGCCGATGGTTATACGGCTATTTTAAAGAGCGTAAAAGAAGCAGAACAGTTTTTGGTAAATAACCAGCAATCTAAAGGCTATTTGTCTCCTGCTGGTAATCCAGAATTTAATAAGGCGGTGGAAGAATTATTATTTGGAAAAGATCATCCCGTCGTTAAGCAAGGCCGCGTTGCGACTATGCAAGCCCCCGGCGGTACGGGCAGTATTCGCATAGGGGCCGATTTTTTGAAAATTAGCCATCCTGATGCCACCGTCTGGATAAGCAACCCCACTTGGCCCAATCATTTTGCAATCACGGACATGGTTGGCCTTAAGTCTAAAAGTTACCGTTATTATGATATTAAAGAAGGACAGTTTTTATTTTTAGAAATGCTCGAAGACTTAAAAGCGGCCAAAGAAGGCGATGTGGTTATTGTCCATGGCTGTTGTCATAATGCATCAGGGGCGGATCTTTCAAATGATCAGTGGGATCAGCTGGCGGATTTTATGGCGGAGCGAAAATTAGTTCCCTTCATTGATATTGCCTATCAGGGCTTTGCCAATGGTGTCGAGGAAGATGCTTATGCGGTTCGAATGATGGCTGAAAAACTGCCTGAATTATTAATTGCTAGCTCCTATTCAAAAAATTTCGCCATGTATCGTGATCGTGCGGGGGCCATTGCTGTGGTTTCGCCAACCGCACAGGCCAATGAAATCAATGCCTCGCATATGCTTAAAATCATTCGTAGCATATATTCGATGCCGCCTGATCATGGCGCGGCGGTGGTGGCTCATATTTTAAAAGATGATAGCCTGCGCAAACAATGGTATCAGGAAGTTGATGATATGCGGGGGCGGGTTAAAAAAATGCGCCTTTTATTTGTTAAAAAAATGACAGAAAAAGCGCCCAATAGTGGGTTCGATTATATTGTAGATCAAAATGGCATGTTTTCGTTTTTGACCCTATTGCCCGAACAAATACAAACCTTGATTAATGACTATAGTATATTCATGATGGCTAATGGTCGGGTTAATATGGCCGGCTTGACGGAGAATAATATCGATTATGTTACAGATTCGATAGCGTCACTGTTTAAGGCTTAATGAGGTAGTATGAATGAAAAGCTGGTTTGATATGGCAACGGTGGGCCGACCATTTGTTAAAATGCAGGGCCTGTTAAATCATTTTGTCATCATTGATGGTCGTGATGATCCTTTTACACCATCGATCAGCGAAATTGCCCATATTTGTAATATAGAAACAGGTGTCGGCGCCGAACAGATCATGGTTATCGAAGGGGTTAGTGAATACGGGGTTGGCGCTTATGCCCGCGTGCGTATTTATAATTTTAACGGTACAGAGGCCGAAGCATGCGGCAATGCGACGCGCTGTGTGGCTAAATTATTATTTGAAGAATCTGGTCTTGATCAATTGAGCTTAGAGATTAATTTTCAAATTTTAGCTTGCGAAAAAGACGGTGAAAATATCAGCGCTGAAATGGGGAGAATTTCATTCGATTGGGATAAAATTCCCCTTGCGCAACAATGTGATAGCTTGCATGTTGATATTAAAAGCGGGCCAGTGCAAGACGCGGTGGCCGTTAATGTGGGAAATCCGCATCTGGTGTTTTTTGTTGATGATTTTGAGGCGGTAGATTTAGTCGCTGTGGGAAAAGATGTGCAAAAAAATGCACTTTTACCTCAATCGGCCAATGTGGGGGTTGGACAAATTATTGATAATACTCATATAAAATTTCAAGTCTATGAACGCCCCGGAATGCTGACCATGGCGTGCGGTAGTGGTTCATGTGCCGTGGTTGCGGCGGCGCGGGCGCGTGGACTTATTAAATCGGATTATGCTTATGTTGAAATGCCAGGCGGCACGCTTAAAATAAGCTATAAAGATGATAATATGGCTGTGATGTCGGGGCCAGCAGAATTTTGTTACAGCGGATATTTGACACAATAAAAAAATAAAGGGAAGAAAAATGAAAAAGCTATTGATGACGTTTAGTACAATTATACTGGCCTCTTGCAGTGCTGAAAAAACATTGGATCAAAAATTGCAAGACGTAGACCAGATATTTGCACCATATAATTCGTCCGAATTGCCTGGTGCGGCGTTGATGATTATCCAAGACGGCAAGGTGATTTTGCAAAAAGGCTACGGCATGGCCGACCTTGAACAGGGACGAGCGGTTAGCCCTGCTACTAATTTTCGTTTGGCCTCTGTGACCAAGCAATTTACCGCCATGAGTATTTTACAGCTTATTGAAAGGGGCGATCTTTCGTTAGAGACGAGCCTTACGGATATATTCCCTGAATTTCCTGACTATGGCCGCTCAATTACCATTAAAAATTTACTACAACATACCTCGGGGCTTTTGGACTATGAAAGCATGGTACCAAGTGATCAGAGTGAACAATTAAAAGACAAAGATGTGTTGCAATTAATGATGGGTACAGATGAGGTTTATTTTGCTGTTGGTGAAAAACATCAATATAGCAATACGGCCTATGCGGTACTGACACAAATATTAGAGAAAATCACGGCAGTGCCATTTCGCGATTATTTGGCGGCTAATATTTTCAAACCCCTTGCTATGGATCATACCCTTGCCCATGAAAAGGGCATTAATGAGGTATCAAACCGTGCTTATGGTTATACGATCGAAGAAACAGGTGTCGTGCGGACTGACCAAAGCCTTTTTAGCGCAGTGCTTGGTGATGGGGGTATTTATTCCAACCTTGAAGACCTATATAAATGGGATCAGGCCCTTTATACGGAAAAACTGCTCAGCAAGAAATATCTTGATATGGCTTTTACGAATGGGACGACCAATGATGGTAAATTGATGGATTATGGTTTTGGTTGGCGTCTAGAAAAATATAAAGGCCTTGAGATCATATATCATACGGGAAGTTCAATTGGTTTTAGAAATATATTATACCGCATTCCAAGCCGTAATTTTACGGCTGTGATCCTCACTAACCGAGACGACGGTGGTGAGTTTAGTACTTTGACTACAGTTCATAAAGTGGTTGATATTTTTTTCTAATCGATTGCCCATTCAAGGCATTCACTAGCGCGAAAAGGAATACAGCTTTCATCACCAAAAGCGATGGAGGGGGGTATTTTTGTTTGTTTTTTAGTTAAAATAATTTGGTCTGAGTTTCTTTGAAGGCCGTAAAAATCCGCACCATTAAAGCTCGCAAAAGCCTCTAATTTATCCAAGGCATTGGCTTTATCAAAAATTTCTGCATAAAATTCAATGCCGCCGTGGGATGTATATATTCCCGCACAGCCGCAGGCGGTCTCTTTGGCATGCTCGGTGTGGGGGGCGCTATCGGTGCCGAGGAAGAATTTTTTATTGCCACTGGTGGCGGCCTTAACCAGCGCTTTTCTATGATGTTCGCGCTTTAAGACGGGAAGGCAATAATGATGAGGGCGAATGCCGCCTTTGAAGAGAGCATTTCTATTCAGTAACATATGATGTGCGGTGATGGTTGCGGCTACATTTGGTCCAGAGTTTTCAACAAATTTTATCGCCTGCTCGGTAGTGATATGCTCAAAGACGATTTTAAGATTTGGGAAATCACTTATTATTTTTCCCAAAAACCGTTCAATGAATTTTTCTTCGCGGTCAAAAATATCGACATCAATGTCGGTGACCTCACCGTGGATCAAAAGGGGCATACCCACGTCTTGCATCACTGCTAAGGCACCGTAACAGGTGGCAATATCGCTGACGCCCTTATCGGAATTTGTTGTCGCCCCTGCGGGGTACCATTTAACGCCGTGAATAAAGCCGCTCTCTTTTGCTCGCTTAATTTCATCACCGTTGGTTTGATTGGTTAGATAAAGGGTCATTAGTGGCTCAAATTTGTGGCCCGTGGGAATGGCCATTAAAATCCGGGCGCGGTAATCAGCCGCCAAGGCGGTGGTGGTAATAGGGTCGGACAAATTGGGCATGATGATAGCGCGGGCAAAACGCTTTGTGGTATCGGGCAAAATTGAAGATATGAATTTATGATCCCGCACATGTAAATGCCAATCGTCCGGTCGTGTTATGGTGATGCTCTTCATTGATCGGTCCTTAATTCTATGCCTTATTTAGCATATTTTTTGGCAATGGGAAGGATGATTTTTTCCACGTATGTATTTAAATAATCAGAGGCTTCAGAACGGCCTCCCCCCAAAGTTCCTAAATTTGCAAAGGAGACGAGAACAAGGTCACCTTGAGTAAGCCAGCGGATGTCTGATGTAAATCCTAAAACACCACTATGGATACCTTCAATGAAGGGTGTTTTTATATGGCTTAAAGAGGTTTCATTAATCAGCAAACCCTTACGCAGGGCGACCCCGAACAAGGCAATATCTCGTGGCGTGCTGACCATACCGCTGGCAATTCCTTCTGAAGAAAGACTAGCGCCAGATGAATTGATAAGATCGTCTGTGCCAAAAGGGAATTTTGCATTAATGCCAACGATGGATATAAATTGGTTCGTGGCCAGATGATAACTACCGACACGGCGACCAACGGGAATAATTTCAAAACCATCATAATATGTGTTGTTTAATTTAAGCGGCTCTAATATGCGTTTTCTTACTTCATCTTCGATCAAACCACCCCCGACTTTCTCTGCGATTAGGCCAAGGAGGGCATAATTGCTGCTTGAATAAGCATAGGCGCCGCCGGGGGCATTGGTGGCCATATGACGGTCTCGTGTTATATATTTAAGCGATTCGGTTTTTGACCATTTATATTTCGGGTTCATCTGAACACCGCGGGCGCGTCGGGTCCAGTCTTCGTCATTGGTCCACGAATAAATGCCGCTAGTGTGATTAAGAAGTTCATATAAAGTGGCACTATCGGCATTTTCGATGTCTTTCACCATATCCCCTAATATGGCTTGGGGTGTTGAGTTTAAATTGAGCATTTTTTCTTCGGCCATTTGTAAAATAACGACAGCAACGAAACTATTGCTGATATTCCCAATTGCGAAGCTATGATTTTGTGAAACAAATTGGCGATCTTCAATATTTGAATAGCCCGAAGCACCGGACCATATTAAACCATCAGAGTTAGCAATAGCCACGGACAGCCCAGGGATTATTGTGAGGGTAATGTCTTCTATCGCCTGTTTCATTTGGGCGTCTATTTTTAAATTTTCTTGCGCATAAGCAGGTATTATGAAAAATAGACATATGATTTTTATGACTAAATATTTGACAAAAGAGAGTTTCATTGACGGGTCCTATTATTTAATTTTTTTGCCGTTGGCGTCCCATACTTCTACAACACCAATATTGAGATCACGGATATTCTGCTCTATTTTCTGCAAATCACCCACAATCACCCATGTCATGGCCTCAGGTCTTAAGGTTTCGGTAGCCGTTTTTTGTAATATTTCAGGGTTTAATGAGGCGTATTTTTCGCTTAAGGTTTCTGCGTAATTATAGGGACGATTATAATGTTCATTGCTCATGATATAACCAATAAGACTACGGTTTGTAGCAAAACGACCAGGAAGCGGTAAGGTTTTTCCTTTGATCATAAGGTCTAATTCTTCTGCTGTTGGTGGCTTGTTTGTTTGGTATTCTTTCATTTCCTTTATGATTTCAGCCATACTTGCGGCGGTTTTGTCGGTTTGTACGGATGTACTTATTCTAAAGGAACGTTGACGAAGGGCTTGGCTAATAGAACTTCCCGCACCGTATGACCATCCTTTATCTTCGCGCAAATTCATATTGATTCGTGAGGTAAATTCACCGCCGAGAATGCTATTCATAGCATTTATATCAAAGGCGTTTTCATCAGTAGAGGGGGAGACTAAATGAGCGGCGATAATAATGGATTGCACGGCTTGGGGTCTATCAACCAGAATAATTCGCGTGCTTTTGGCAAAGGTGGCATCGGTTAAATTCTTCTGCCCCTTTGCTAGGGCAGGGTTTTTCCATTTGCCAAAATAGTGATTAAGCTCATTGGTTATTTCTTCGATACTAGTATCACCAACCACATAAATTTTTGCATTATCGGGTCGGATCCATAATTGGTGAAAATCTATGAGATCGCTTCGTGATATATTTCGAATGGCAACTTCTTCTTCGCTGATGGTTTTGCCGCTATAGACGTGATCAGGACCGTAAAGCAGGGTGGAAAGTAAGTTTCTAGCAATGCTTTCGGGGCTCATCTTTTCATCTTCTAGGGAGGCAAGGGTTAGGGCACGGTCCCGTTCAATATCCGTAGGGTTAAAGGCCGGATTTTGAACCACATCAGCCCAAAGCTCTACGGAAGAACTTAAATTCTTTTTTAAAGCCGATAAGCTAATGTATGAGCTATCCAAGCCATTATTAAAGTCGATACGAGCACCAAGCATGGTTTTTTTGTCGGCAAATTTTAAGGACGGCAGTGATTTTGTTCCTTCATTCATATTACCAAAAGTAAAATCTGCGGTTCCAGGTTTTACCGCATAATCCGTGACGCGGCCCGCATCAAAAGAAATAGCAAAATTAACCACAGGAACGCTATGACGCTGAGCAAGGGTCACTTTGATGCCGTTTTCCAATGTGGCATGTTGCAGGGGCGGCAATTTAATGTTTGACTGACCCGTAAGTGCTGGCATTTTATCGCGTTTTGCAGGGGAAGCGTCCTCGGTTTTATAGGTACCGTAAGGCACCATGGACAGCTTGTAATATCCTTTGGACAGCCAGTCATTGGTAATATTTTTTATGCTTTTTAGGGTTGCGGCATTTTGCCATGCTTGTTTCTTATGAATGAAGCCCGGATCACCGGCATAGATTGCCCCGCTTGCCAGCAGTTGACCCATACTTGATATGCTTTCCGTCGCGCGGATCAAGCTATTTTCAATGGCGGCCTTTACGCGGGTTAATTCTTTTTTTGTTGGTCCTTTATTTAAAAACTCTGCCCACATGGTTTCAATGATACGGCTTATTTCATCGGCATCTTCGCCCTCTTTGAGTTCTACGGATATGGCAAAAATGCTCGATAATTCACCCGCAATTAGTGATGCAGATCCGCTGTTAAGGCGTTGTTGTTCATGAACGAGGTTTTTATAAATTCGTGAATTTCGCCCGCCACCAAAAATACTGGCGGCGACTTCTAATTCTGCATATTCTTTTGTAGCACGGCCCGGAACGGCCCATGTCCATGTCAGATACGTTTGCGGCACCCGATCTTCCATCACTTCATAGCGATTAGTATCGTGGGTTGGAACCCACGCGGTTTTGCGGCTTAAAGGAGGGCTTGCGGGGATATCGCCGAAATATTTTTCCATAAGCGGCTTTGAGCTCTCTTCATCAATGTCACCGCTTAAGACCACAACGGCGTTATTGGGGCCGTAATATTGTTTGAACCAATTTTTTACGTCCTCCACCGTTGCATTATCCAAATCTTTCATAGAGCCAATGGTTGAGTGATGGTAGGGGTGATCATAAGGATAAACACCTTCGTAAATTTTATAAATCATTTGACCGCCGGGTTGATTTTCCCCTTGGCGTTTTTCATTTTTAACCACATCGCGCTGTTCGGTAATTTTGTCTTCATTAATCGCCCCAAGCAAATGACCCATTCGGTCTGATTCCATCCAAAGAATTCGTTCTAAGCCTCCGATGGGCACAGTCTGATAATAATTGGTTCTGTCTCTTGATGTGGTGCCATTTATGCCGCTTGCGCCAATTTCTTGCAGAGGTTTAAAGAAATCATCATCATAATTTTCACTGCCATTGAACATTAAATGTTCAAATAAATGGGCAAAGCCGCTTTTACCTTGTGGTTCATCCTTTGATCCAACATGATACCAGACATTGACCGCAACAATGGGGGCATTGCGATCTTCATGAATGATGACCCGTAAGCCGTTTTTTAGGGTATATTGCTCAAATTTAATCAGCGCGCCATCATTCGCTACTGCAGGATTAATCAATAGAATGATCATGATGATTAAAGTAGAAATTTTAATAGGCATTTATTTCTCCGCAATAAAATAGTCAAGAATTTATTTTTCAAACATCATAATCATTTAAGCTATGATAGACGAATAAATAATTTGTGAAGTATGTAATGAATTTAAAATGATAAAAATTAGTGAAAATTTATATATAGAAGAAGATGATATTGACGTTAAATTCATCCGCTCGCCAGGACCGGGTGGGCAGCATGTCAATAAAGTGGAAAGCGCGGTGCAAATTCGTTTTGATGCTAAAAATTGCCCTGCTTTTAGCGAAGACCTCTTTGTGCGGCTGCAAAAATTATCCGGCCAGCGCATGACAAATGAGGGCATTATCATCATTACATCAAATAGCACACGCTCTCAACTTAGAAACCGTGAGGAAGCCTTAGCAAAACTAGTGGATTTGATAAAACGTGCCACTATTATTCCAAAAAAACGCAAAAAAACCAAGCCTACCTTTGGCTCTAAAACCAGACGTTTAGATAGCAAAACGCGCAAAGGCAGCCTTAAAAAGCTACGCGGCAATAGAATAATGGACTAATCGGCATAAGTTTTTTTTAATTTTTTAGAATAATTTATCAATAATATCTAAATTAATAGATTAATTTATACTATTTTTCTGAATTTATAGGAGTTATGTTTAATTTTTATAATTTTTTTAGTATAATGGACTATGGTTTAAAAATAGATAGGGTCTGTTATATGCTGGAGCAAACAAAATTATTAATCGAGAATATTCGCTCGAGTGTTATTGGTGAAGGCCTTCTCTATCATACATGGGTCGGATTGCGGCCCATGATATATGCGGATTATACGGCCTCTGGGCGCTCGCTTACTTTTATTGAAGACTATATTAGAGATCATGTTCTTCCCTTCTATGCCAACACCCATTCAGAATCGTCAGCCACGGGCCGCCAATCAACTTTATATCGAGAGCAAGCTAGAGATATCATTAAGAAATCTTTGAATGCGGATGAAAATTATGCCGTCATATTTTCTGGCTCTGGGGCAACGGCTGCTATAAATAAAATGATTAATATCTTAGGCATAAAGGTGCCAGTAGAATTAAATGAAAAATATAAAATTTCGGATCAAATAGAAGAGAATGATAGACCAGTAATATTCATTGGGCCTTATGAGCATCATTCAAATGAGTTAACGTGGCGCGAAACAATTGCTGATGTTGTGGCAATCCCCCTAGACGATGAAGGGGGCATTGATATTGACTTTTTGCAAAAATCCCTAATTGAGTATGAATCGCGCAAACTGAAAATTGGCAGCTTTTCTGCGGCCTCTAACGTTACAGGCATGATGAGCGATGTCCCTAAAATATCAAAAATATTGCATCAGCATGGCGCGCTTTCCTTTTGGGATTATGCCGCTGCGGCACCCTATGTTCCCATTGATGTTAAGGGCGCTGAAAATGAAGACACTTCATTGGACGCCCTTTTTATTTCGCCTCATAAATTTATTGGTGGCCCCGGGACCCCAGGGCTTTTAGTGGTGAAAAAAGAGCTTTTGAAAAATTCAGTTCCGTCATTACCGGGTGGGGGTACAGTATCATATGTATCGGCTAACGAGCATGTTTACATTCCTGCTGGAGAACATAGAGAAGAAGGCGGCACGCCCGGTATCGTTGAGGCAATCCGCGCGGGGTTGGTTTTCCAATTAAAAGATGCCGTGGGCGCTAAGATAATTAAACAATTAGAGCATGCTATGATTGTTCGCGCTATTGAAAGATGGTCTGATAACCCCAATATTCAAATTCTCGGTAATTTAGAAGCACCCCGCACCTCTATTATTTCCTTCCAGATTATGTGGAAGAATAAACCGCTTCATTTTGATTTTGTTGTGGCCCTCCTCAATGATTTATTTGGTATCCAAGTGCGTGGAGGATGCTCTTGTGCGGGCCCTTATGGGCATGAATTGCTAGAAGTTAGCCCAACATTTAGCCATAATATTAAAGAGGCGTTGGAGCGGGGCAATACTATTTTGAAAGTGGGTTGGGTAAGATTGAATTTTAATTATTTTATCAGCGAAGAAACATTTGAATATTTATTGTCTGCTATTGAAATTATAGCTGAGCATGGTTGGAAAATGCATAATCTTTATATTTATGATGGTGATCGTCAAATTTGGCGCATCAAGGATAATCATAAAATTGAAAATAGAGATTTAAATGAAATTTCATATGATGATGGATATATATCAACCTCTAAACCTGAAATGAGGGGGCGGTGTTTGCCGCTCAGTGATTATCTTGAAAAAGCCGTGGCTATTATGAATATGGCTAAAGAGGCCCCAAGGCCCGAAGAGCATAATTATTCAAAAGAAATAGAAAACTTGCGCTGGTTCAGCCTTCCTGAAAAGTAACGCTCAAAATTATAATATACTTATAATCTATGATTATTCAGAGAGAGTCTCATTTTTTTGAGCTTTGTTACCAGCCCATTTTGGCATGGTGACATGATTTTCAGCTGTGATCCCTGCTCTAAGCAGGACGAGAGGAATGGTTGAGAGCAATATTTTAATATCAAGGGCTAGACTGCAATTTTCAACATACCAGACATCAAGAATAAATTTTTGGTTCCAATCGATAGAATTACGACCAGTAATTTGTGCCCATCCGCTAATGCCGGGGCGCACTTCATGACGGCGCGCTTGTTCGGTGGTATAGCGTGAGGCATATTCAGCAATAAAAGGTCGCGGGCCGATCAAACTCATATCACCGACAAGGACATTCCAAAGTTGAGGTAATTCATCGATACTCCAGTCTCTAAGGAATTTACCAAACCGTGTGAGACGATATTCATCGGATTTAAGGCGGCCATTTTCATCAAGACAATTGGTCATGCTGCGAAATTTCCAAATTTTGAACGTCTCACCATTATAACCAAGTCTTTGTTGTGTGAAGAATATGGGACTACCCATCTTAAATTTAATAAGAATGATAAATGCGAGCAATAGAGGGGAAATAAGAATTAGGATAGAAAGCGCCCCGAGAAAATCAAAGCTTCTTTTCCAGAAATTCTTATAATTTAATTTATACATTTCTTCCTCTAAATACTTTTAATCCATAAACAATATTGATCATATTATTTTTTATATTTAGTAACTTACACCAGTTTAATTAATCTAAGATTAATGGCACAAAAAAAATTTAAATAAATTCTCTCTATTATTCAATTGGCTAGAGAAACTATATCATAGATACCATTAATGTTTCTATTCAATGGCCTGATTAATAAGTTCAATAAAGCTTTCTTTTCCATAAAGGGATATGAATGACCCCATGCGAGGCCCTTCCTTTTGACCGAGCAATATCTCATAAAGGGCACTGAACCATTCTCGCAAATTTTCGTAATTCTGTTCTTTACCAATAGAAAAGACCATTGTTTGCAAATCTGACGCTTCTACATCGTCGGGCATATTTTCCAAGGCCGTTTTTAAAGATTTAAGGCCAACGACTTCCATTTCTGTAGCTTTACGGTAATGTTTTTGTGGCTTAACAAAATTTTCGTAATAAACCAGCGCATATTCGGTTAATTGATCTAGGAGTGGGTATTTCTCTGGGGTTGCACCCTTAGAATAATTGCTGATGAAGCCCCACAGGGTTTCTTTATTTGATGCGTTGCTGGCGCTTACCAGATTTAGAAGCAGGGCAAAGCTTACGGGAACTTCTTGCGTTGGTGGATGCTCGCCGTGAATATGCCATATGGGACTAGCGTACTTTTGCTTTCCTTCTAGGCTTGTATATCTATTGAGATGATCAATATATTCATCAACAGTTTTGGGGATCACGTCAAAAGAAAGCTTTTTTGCTTTTCTTGGTGACTGGTACATATAAAGGGATAGGCTTTCTTGGGTGCCGTATTTAAGCCACTGTTCCATGGAAATACCATTTCCTTTAGATTTGGAAATTTTTGTCTTATTTTCGTCCAAGAAAAGCTCATAGCTTAACCCTTCGGGCGGAACGCTTTTTAAAATACGCGCGATTATCGATGAAAGTTTGACGCTTTCACTTAGATCTTTACCAGACATTTCATAATCAACACCAAGGCCAACCCAACGCATGGCCCAGTCGGCTTTCCACTGCATTTTACAATGGCCGCCCGTTACGGGCACTTCGACAAGGTCGCCCGTTTCTTCGTCATTATAGCTGATGGTGCCTTTTTCTACATTACGCGCGACAATAGGCACTTGTAAAACAACCCCCGTGCGCGGACAAATGGGTAAAAACGGGCTATATGTCTTGCGTCTTTCTTCACCAAGGGTTGGCAGCATTACATTGATGACATCATCATAGGCGCCAAGCATCTTAAGAAGGGTTTGATCCAAAGAACCACTGGTATAAGCCTCAGTGGCGCTGATAAATTCATATTCAAATCCAAAGCTGTTCAAAAAATTGTTGAGACGACTATTATTATGATGGGCAAAACTTTCGTGAGTGCCAAAGGGATCCGGCACTTTAGTTAACGGCAATCCAAGATGTTTTTCGAGCATTTCCTGGTTTGGCAAATTATCAGGAACTTTACGAAAACCGTCCATATCGTCGGAAAAGCAAATAAGTTTAGTTTTCTCGCCCGTGATAAATTCATAGGCCTTTTTGACCATGGTGGTGCGGGCCACTTCGCCAAAGGTACCAATGTGAGGCAAGCCAGATGGACCATAGCCAGTTTCAAACAATGCATAACCTTTTTCATTGCCAAATTTTTCAAAACGTTTAACCAGTTTTTCAGCCTCTTGAAAAGGCCATGCTTTGCTCTCTAGGGCGAATTGAATTTTCTCTGGTGATGAAGACATTTTTTTAACTTTCAAATGTTTGGCTTAATTCAAGGCTTCATAAGGCTAAACCTGTGGTTCGTCAACTGCTGCGTGATCATATTATCAAGAAAAATGCAGGTATTTTGCTTTTCCTATTAAAATTGGCCCTCTATAGTCATGACAATTATAAAACAACAAAGCTTTAAGATAAACTCTTTATGACAAATACCCTCCTACAATTCCCCGACCCCTTTATGGCTCTAGAACGCTTACCAGCGTTGGTGGTTGGCCCTTTGGGCGGGGTTATTATGAGCACCGATGGTGAAGTAGAGGTTTATTCCTTAAAAGATCTTAAACAATTTGTTCGAAAACATGATTTTCTTGTCTGTAATTTACCGGTAGTTTGTCGCCATTTGAATTTAGACCTTAAAGGCTCATTTGATGTGCTGGAGTTATTTGCTTTTGTTCGTCCGGCACAATTTTGTTTGCCCCTTCCCTTAGGGCTTTCATTGGCTTTGGAAATGGCGCCAATGAATGATAGCCCCGAAGAGGCGGCTGCGGTGTTGTTAAAAGCGGCGCATATGTTAATGACGGAATTAAAAGACCCCCATTATGTCTATCCTGAGGGAGCAAGAGAGATTGCCTCTAATATGGGGCAAGCGGGATGGTGTTGGGCGCCCCTTATTATGGGCGCGCTTGGCGGTGTTCAAAAAGGGGAACAGTATCAAGTGTGGAACCATTTGCCGGAATGGGAAGAAAGACCACCGCCCCCACCAGCTGGTTTTGAAACAGTATCAAGTCAAGAAACCATCGAAAGACTTAATAAATTACTAGGCAGCGATGCAGAAAAACGTCAAGGGCAGATCGATTATGCCGATCGGGCATCACGCGCTTTTGATGTTCCTGAAATGGAGGGGGAACCCAAAATTGTTCTCGCAGAAGCAGGCACGGGTATTGGCAAGACTTTGGGTTATATCGCTCCGGCGAGTATTTGGGCCGAAAAAAATGGTGGCACAGTTTGGCTTTGTACTTATACTAAAAACTTGCAACGTCAATTGGATCAAGAGCTAGACCGGCTTTATCCAGACCCGCGCCTTAAAAAACAAAAAGTAGTGATCCGCAAAGGGAGAGAAAATTATATTTGCCTGCTTAATTTACAGGAAATAGTCGGGACTGCCGCCCAAGCGCAGGGTAAAATATTGCTGGGACTTGTTAATCGGTGGGCGCGCTATAGCCGCGACGGTGATATGATCGGCGGCGATTTCCCCTCGTGGCTTGGCGAAAGTTTTGGCAGCGGACGTCTTTCCCAACTTACTGACAGACGCGGGGAATGTGTATATTCTGCGTGTAGTCATTATAAAAAATGTTTCATTGAGAAAAGCCAACGTAAAGCCAAAAATGCTGATTTAGTCATTGCTAATCACGCCTTGGTGATGGTTCAGTCGGCAACGCGGGTCGGCGATAGTGACTTGCCGACAAGGTATGTATTTGACGAAGGACATCATTTATTTGATGCGGCCGATAGTGTTTTTTCGGCTCATCTGACAGGCCAAGAAGGGGTTGAATTAAGACGTTGGGTTAGAGGTGCGGAGATACAAAACCGCCGCGGTAAAGGATTGAATGGTAGGTTAGACGATCTGATCGGCGATGACGACGAGGCGCGGCAAAATTTAAGTAAAGTACTCGCCGCTTCAGCATGTCTTCCTGCTGATGGCTGGCATAGCCGGCTTATTGATGGGTCACCGTTTGGGCCCATGGAAAAGTTTTTATCTTTGGTGCGCGGGCAGATTTATGCGCGTCATCATGGCGGCGATCAATATCATTCCATAGAAACATACACTAATAACCCTATAAAAGAGCTTGAGGAGGCAGCGGCGGAGCTTCATAAGGCTCTGTTAAATTTAAAAGACCCGCTGTTAAAATTATCGACACTTCTTCTTAAAAAACTAGATACCGAGGCCAATGAGCTAGATAGTACGACCAGAAACAGGCTAGAGGCCATCTCGCGCACCATTGTGCGGCGCAGTGAGATTATTTCTGGTGGTTGGTGCCCTATGCTCGAAACTTTTATGATGGAGAAAGCCAAAGACGAAAATCATGTGGATTGGTTTGAGTTAAGCCGCAGTCATGGCCGCGAAATGGATGTGGGGATGTATCGTCACTGGATTGATCCTAGCCTGCCCTTTGCCACAACGGTTTTAAAACCGTCACATGGGGCGTTAATCACATCAGCAACCTTAAGAGATAGGCTCAGTGAAAATCAGAATCCTGATATTGAATGGAATGCGGCTGAAATTAGAACGGGCGCGGCTCATTTTATTAATCCGCCAATGCGCCACAGCATATCGTCGCCATTTGATTATGAAAAACAGGCTCGAATTTATATTGTAAATGATTTAAATAATAAATCCCTCGATCAATTAGCAGCGGCATATAGGGATCTATTTATAGCAGCAGGCGGTGGCGCTCTAGGCTTGTTTACCGCCATTAGCAGGTTAAAAGGGGTTCATTCGCGACTGCTTGGCCCGCTTGAAAATCAACATATCCCTATTTTTGCCCAACATGTTGATCTGATAAATGTATCCACATTGATCGATATATTTAGGACAGTGGAAAATAGTTGTTTGCTGGGCACTGATGCGGTGCGTGACGGGGTTGATGTTCCGGGTAATTCATTAAGGCTTTGTGTGTTTGATAAGGTGCCGTGGCCAAGACCAACAATTTTACATAAAGCAAGGCGTGAGCATTTTGGGGCGCAAACTTATGATGATCTGATAACGCGGCTTCGCTTAAAGCAGGCTTTTGGTAGGCTTATTCGCAAAAATACAGATAAAGGGGTCTTTGTTATGTTAGATAAAAGCTCCCCGACAAGACTATTAAGCGGACTTCCTGATAATGTTCCCATTGAGAGAATCGGATTGGCTGAAGTTATTAAAAAAACCAAAGATTTTTTGAATGAGACTTGATATATTATCACAATAACGCCAGTGATTAAAATAAGCTGTGATTATAAATGTAAGTAAATCTACTTATCATGAAAAGGGTAGTGTATCTTTTGAAATATAGGGCTATATTTTAATTATAAAAATTAATTATAAGGACAATAAGAATGGAGACACGTGCAGCGGTGGCATTTCAAGCAGGAAAGCCTTTAAGCATTGAAACTGTAACTTTAGACGGGCCAAGGGCAGGGGAAGTTCTTGTGGAATTAAAAGCCACGGGGGTTTGCCATACGGATGCCTTTACCTTGTCTGGAGATGATCCCGAAGGGGCGTTCCCTGCCATATTGGGCCATGAAGGTGCGGGCATCGTTATGGAAATTGGTGAAGGAGTGACGTCAGTAGCCGTGGGGGATCATGTGATCCCGCTCTATACGCCGGAATGTCGTGAATGTGATTATTGTCTTCATCCAAAAACAAATCTTTGCCAGAAAATTCGTGAAACACAAGGTGCGGGACTGATGCCGGATGGCACGAGCCGTTTTAAATTAAATGGCGAACCTATATTGCATTATATGGGCTGTTCTACTTTTTCAAATCATACTGTCCTTCCTGAAATTGCCGTGGCAAAAGTGCGTAAAGATGCACCGTTTGATAAAATTTGCTATATTGGTTGCGGGGTGACAACGGGGGTCGGTGCGGTAGCGTTTGATGCTAAAGTAGAGCCAGGCTCCAATGTTGTGGTCTTTGGCCTTGGTGGCATTGGTTTGAATGTTATACAAGGCGCGCGTATGGTTGGCGCTAATAAAATTATCGGCGTTGATATTAACAATAGTCGCATAGATATTGCCAAGAAATTTGGCATGACTGATTTTATCAATCCACAGGAATGTGACGTCATGGAGGCGATATTGGACCTCACCAATGGTGGTGCGGATTATAGCTTTGAATGTATCGGTAATGTTAACACCATGCGTCAGGCCCTTGAATGTTGTCATAAAGGATGGGGCGAAAGCATCATTATCGGCGTGGCCGGTGCGGGGCAAGAAATTTCGACACGGCCTTTTCAATTGGTGACAGGACGGGTGTGGCGCGGCTCTGCATTCGGCGGTGCGCGCGGCAGAACAGACGTTCCGAAAATTGTTGATTGGTATATGGACGGTAAGATTAATATTGATGATCTGATCACCCATACCATGCCTCTTGATGATATTAATAAAGCTTTTGATTTGATGCATTCTGGGGAAAGTATCCGTAGTGTGGTGGTTTATTAATTATGGAACTTAAATCCCAACATACATGTTTTGGCGGCACGGTTTCTTATTATAGTCACCATGCCAAGACCACCGACTGCACCATGAGCTTTAGCATTTTTTTACCAGCCCAAGCGGCCCAGAAAAAATGTCCTGTTCTTTATTATCTATCGGGACTTACCTGTAATGAAGACAACTTTCCCACCAAGGGCGGAGCCTATAAAATAGCGGCAGAATTGGGTTTGATATTGGTATCCCCCGATACATCGCCGCGCGGCGATGATGTGCCCGATGACGATGCTTGGGACTTTGGTCAAGGGGCAGGATTTTATCTGGACGCCGTAAAAGCGCCGTGGGATAAGAATTATAACATGAATAGCTATATTACAGATGAGCTCTATAAATTAGTCTTAGACAAGTTTCCGACGGACGAAACGCGTGTTGGTATTTTTGGTCATTCCATGGGAGGGCATGGGGCATTAACGCTCTATCTTAAGAACAAAGATAAATATAAATCCGTATCGGCCTTTGCTCCCATAG
>CALDNY010000028.1 GCA_937914685.1 uncultured Kordiimonadaceae bacterium | reverse complement strand
GATTAAGTTTCAGGCGATGTTTACCGTCTCTTTTTACAATGATCATATGTTTATCTCCAGGCGCCACATAAACTTTTCCAGGTTCTATAATCATTCCATCTTCGCCCTCCATACAAGAAAGCTGAGTTGCTTTAGTAAGATGGGCCGCTAAAATTTTTGTGAATGTCGAGGGCATATGTTGGGTAATAACCACAGGAAGCGTCAAGTTATCTTTAATACTGCCTAGAAATTTAAGAAGAGCTTGTGGTCCACCTGTTGAGCTTCCGACAGCGATAATTTTGGGTATCACCAATGATTGTTTGCGGGTTTTAAGCTCAACTGTGGGCTTGACATTAATTCTTACAATTTGATCATTAGTTTTTTTAATGATCTTTGTTTCACTATAAATCGAATGTCCTAAGGAGCGCCTCTTGGCAGCCGCCAAACTTTTAATTTTATCAATAATTTCTGCTTGGAATGATTTTGAAGAAATGACTTCCCTATTGGTCGTTGGCTTAGGGACATAATCCGCAGCGCCAAGCTCCATTGCTTTTAAACTAATAGCAGCATTCTTTGATGTTAATGTCGATGACATTAAAACTTGAACATCTGGCTTAATTTTTAAAATTTTAGGCAACGCTGTTAAGCCATCCATCACAGGCATTTCAATATCCAAAACAATAATTTCTGGATCGTAACGATCCAATGAATTAATTGCTATTTGTCCATTGGCAACACTTGCCACTATTTCTAAGGAAGGGTCTGTGCTTATCCAACGTGTAAGCAATCCTCTTATTACGGATGAATCATCAACAATCATAATTCTGTATGGACCAGATCTTTTTGTCACTGTACTTTTCTCACTTTTATTCAACGAAAGGCTGTTCACGTTATATTAACCCAACTTGTACAAATTTAGATTCAATAATTTCACGATCAAATGGCTTCATGATATATTCATCTGCCCCCGCGGAAATAGCGGCACTAATATGTGACATATCATTCTCAGTTGTACAGAACACGACAACAGGTTCACTTCCCCCCTCAGTTTTTCTAAGTGCTTTTAGAAAATCAAGTCCGTTCATAACTGGCATATTCCAGTCAAGCAATACAACATCAGGCATAGAATTTTTGCAGCTATCCAAAGCATCCTGACCATCTACCGCCTCTTGAATATCAAAATTTAACTCTTCAAGAATTCTTCTTGCAACTTTTCTAATGATTTTAGAATCATCGACTACGAGACATGATTTCATATTATATTTCCAACCAATTTATTATAGATATTTACTTATATGTTTATAATTATGCTGCGGCTTTCTCATTGCCAAATGATAGTATTTTTTCAATATCAAGAACGACCAATAGTTCTTTATCTAGTCGAAAAATACCAACAGACACTTCTTGCCAGCATGCTTCCAATGTAACAGGATTTCTTTCGAATTTATCTTCCTCAAGCGAAAGAACATCTCCGACTTTATCAATTAAAAGGCTATATGGTTCACCGTGATATTCTACAACCACATTCATACTAGCCTCATCGCCTGTACGGTTTTGTAATTTCAATCTTTTACGCAAATCTATGGCCGTTACTATCCGTCCCCTAAGGTTAAGAACACCTGCAACAGAGGGAGAAGAACGCGGTACTTTTGTAATAACTTGAGTAGATAATACATCATGTACTTCCAAGATTGGAATGCCGCACATTTGGCCATCTAACCAAATTGTTACATAATCATTTGTATTTGAAGTATCCATTTTCTATCCTTTAATATAACACTTTATATAGTCTAATTTAAGCGGCAGTTTCGCGATCATTTATTTGTTCTTCAATAGCTTTTAATAATGTATCGCGATCAAGTTTTTCAACATAGTTATCAAAACCAGCTTCACGAC
>CALDNY010000027.1 GCA_937914685.1 uncultured Kordiimonadaceae bacterium | reverse complement strand
CCGATTGGCATATTGATAAACAATTTCATCATCCGCTTTAAGGCCAAGCCAATTTAAGCCGTCAAAAATAGCCTCAACCGCGTCCTCAGTTGATCTTTTACGATCCGTGTCTTCGACGCGAAGGCGAAAAACACCATTATGATGACGACTAAACAGCCAATTGAAGAGGGCGGTTCTGGCCCCACCAATATGTAAAAAGCCCGTCGGTGAGGGGGCAAATCGTGTTACTACTTTCTTCATTTGACTGGCTAAGAAGCTCCGATTGGATTAATTGTTGATTATGACGCAGAAGTACATTTGAAATGCATTGCCGACATATAAATGATATAAATTCAGTATTGTTTGAATTCGTTGAGCTTTTCTAGCATATTTATACCTAAAAATGGAAGCTTTTTCTGTAACTTAATTTTTTAAATCTTTAAAGTAAGGCTAGATAATTATAAAGATTATTAACCATATCAAAACGGATTTTTTTCGGGAATATGAACAGTTTGTTTTGACTGTTCCTGTTTTAATTGCTCTTGGTATAGGGTGCTATTTTAGCGGTTTTATTGATATTGAATTAGTCTATTCTGTTGTATTTTCTGGTTTTCTGCTGATTTTTGCCTTGATTATGGGAAATAGATTTTCTTTTATAAAATATATTTTGCTGGCTATTTTCTTCATCAGCCTAGGCTATAGCGCCGTAAAATACAGAATATATTCAATTAATACAGTGACATTGGAAAAAGAATTACGCCCGACCATGGTCACAGGAATAGTTGATAATGTTCATCAATATGAGGACGGTAAGTTAAGGCTTACATTAAGAGATACGCTGATATCGGGAATTGAGCCGTTAAATTTGGTCAACATACGGGTCAATCAATATGCCAAGATGCCCTTTTCTGGTGATAAAGTTCAAATCCGCGCGGGGTTAATGGCGCCGCCGGGGCCGGCCCAACCCGAAGATTATGATTACGCCCGGCAAATTTGGTTTCAAAATATCAGCGCCGTGGGTTACGGTGTTAGCCCCCTTATTATATTAGAAAAAAGCACCAACATATCAACGTCATTCAATCAATTAAGACAAAGAATGGCCCAACGTATTCAAAGCCAAATTAAAGGACAAGCGGGTAGTTTAGCGGCCGCCTTAATTACTGGAATTAGAGGGTCAATCCCTCGCGAGCTTACGTCGGCCATGAGAAACGCGGGTCTGGCCCATCTATTGGCCATATCGGGACTTCATATGGGGCTTTTATGTGGTGTTGTTTTTTATCTGGCCCGATTGACCTTATCGCGTTTTCCAACCATCGTCTTAAATTATCCCATTAAAAAGTATGCGGCTATTATTGCAAGCCTTTCTGGGTTGGGCTATTTATTGTTAAGCGGGGCGTCGGTCCCCACTGTGCGCGCCTTTATAATGGTTTTGGTGGTCTTCATTGGCATTTTAACGGACCGTAGAGCCATATCTTTACGTTTAGTGGCAATTGCCGCCATTATTATCTTACTGATTAACCCAGAAGCCTTAATCGGCGTTAGTTTTCAAATGTCTTTTGCCGCGGTGGTGGCGTTGGTGATCGTCTTTGAAAAATTTGGCACTGAATTTTTAAATAGTGTGCGCGGGGATAACCAATTTCATCATAAAATATTTTATTTTATTTTAGCCAGTCTGCTCACATCACTGATTTCTGAAATTGCCATCGCCCCTTTTGCCCTCTATCATTTTAACAAATTAGCGTTGTTTGGCTTGCTTGCTAATCTGATTGCCATGCCTGTGATGGGATCGTGGGTGATGCCGTGGATTGTTGCCTCATTGCTGCTGATGCCTTTGGGCTTGGAAAAACTGGCTCTGGTTCCCATGTCGTGGGGGTTGGAGGTGATTATGAAAACCGCTTATTTTGTCTCAGAATTGCCAGGCGCTACCCTTTCACTTGCGGCTATTGATGCAAAGGGTTTGGTGCTATTGGTGATAGGGGCGCTGTGGTTGGGAATTTGGCGTTTAAAATGGCGTTATTTGGGTATTCCTGTGATGGTAGGAGGTGTTTTGATTGGCGCATTGACCGCTCAACCTGATATTCTCATTGATAATGGTGGTAAGCTAATCGGTTTGCGGGGCGAGGATAATTCGATCAGTCTTTCCAAATTAAACGCCAGTCGCATCGTTAAAGACCGTTGGCGTCAAAGGTTAGGTCAAGATCAAGTTATACGCTGGGAATATGATACATTCGCCCCTGAAAATTCAAATGGTCGCGAATTAAGCTGTGATACTTTAAGCTGTTTGTACAGACCACTGCGCGCCAATGATATGCTCATATCATTGGTGCAAAACGAACAAGCCTTACTGGAAGATTGTCAAAATGCCGATGTTATAATCAGCTTAGTGGCCGTAGAAATAAATTGTCCGGCCCGTCTCGTGCTTGATCGGTGGGATTTTTATAATAATGGCGGTTATGCCATCTGGTTACCAAGCGAAAAAGGCGGTGCGCTGAAAGTCGAAAATGTCAAACAGAGCCGAGGCAATTTTCCTTGGGTAAATTAGGAGGTAAATCAATCAACTTTGGTCAATCTTAATCCCGCTGGGCCCACAAGACTACCATCGTCCTGAATAATGAAAACCTGTGCAGTTCCTTCAATCATATATATTCTGACTTCATTATCATTTTTCTCATAATCATATTCAGCAAATATATTGCCCATCATTGACTGGGCAACTCGACCATCTTTGTTGAAATGAAATTTATAGGCGCCTTCTAATGTGGCATAATTTCCATTAAGCTTATTACCGCCGCAAGCGCTTAGCATTACACTTACTAAAATAACGAATAGTATCTTTGTTTTACTCATCTCAAGTACCTTTTATAATTAAACACACTAAACTATACCCTCAATTCGTATATTTTACGTTAATTTTACATCAATTTAGCTATATTAAATTGAGACTAGATCGGTGATCAATTTGTGCTTTCAGCAACCGAGAAATAATCGTAATATTCGCTGTCCATGCCCTGACCGAAGCGTTCTATGCGCACATCAAGCACATAAGGGCGACCACGGGCCATTTCTTCGCGGCAGCGTTTGATGGCCTCTTTTAAGTCTTCGGGGCGTTCCACCCGTTCGCCTTTAATATCGTAGCTTTCAGCCATTTTTGCATATTGAATATCGGGATGTTTCAGGTTTACGCCGATGTAATTGCCCGTATCCACAGAGCGACCTTTATAAAAATTTTGCGCTTTCCTATTGGCGCTATATTCGCCGTTGTTAAAGATGACAATACCGATGGGCACATCATAGCGTGATGCGCTCCAAAGGGCTTGTGAGCCAAAGTTAAAAGAACCGTCGCCGGTTAAGCACCATGTTTCGCGCTCTGGCTGTCCCATTTTTACACCAATCGAGGCCGCCAAGCCCCAGCCAAGAACCCCTGAATTGGTAGCGTAATTATGGCGACGTTTGGTGAAGGGTTTTTTATGATCAATTTTAAAATAATCCCAAAAATGATATTTGGAAAGGATCAACTCCGTGGTGATAAGCGCGTCATCGGCCACTTGAGCGTCAAGCTCGAGCATTAACCGCGATGTGGATATGACTTGATTATCCCATTCGGCTTTGGCTTTTTGATCCAAGGCTTTACGTCTTGCTGATGAATAATGATTAATCCAATTTTGCCGACCCTTGACATCATCCGCGTTGATGTTACGCTTTTTAAGCTCATCAATCACCGCTTGGCTTGTTGCTTTGACGCTAGCAACGACGGCCACATCAACGGGATAATTACGGCCCACTTCTGAACCGGCGAGGCTCGTATGAATGATTTTTGCACTTCTTTTAACCCAAGGTTTCTTGGCTTTATTGACCACTTTAAACATATGGCCGCCCAAGGCCCAGAAACAATCTATTGATTGAGCAAGATTTTGATCAATGCCATAATTTCCGGCAAAATTGGGATCAGTGTTGGGGAAAACCACGGGCA
>CALDNY010000026.1 GCA_937914685.1 uncultured Kordiimonadaceae bacterium | reverse complement strand
GGAATTTTTTATTAGTATAGGGCAGGTTATTGTTTTGGCATATTATTTATATGCGCGGCTTATTAAATTAAAGAATAATACTCTCGAAGCCTTGTCTTCAATAGATGTGCAGCTTAAAAAACGTCATGATTTAATTCCCAATATTCTAACAATTGCCAAAAAATTCATGGATCACGAAGATGCCGTTTTGACAAAAGTAACGCAAATGCGGGCCATTTCTAATAGTGATTATGATAAAAACAAACCAGAAGAAGTTGCCCAACATATTGAAGCCAATAAGGGATTGCAATCGGCAATGATGAATTTATTCGCCGTGGCGGAAAATTACCCGGATTTAAAATCGCAAGATACCATGATCAGAGCGCAAGAGACATTTGAGGAAGTGGAAGGGCATATATCGGCGGCGCGGCGTTTTTATAATTCTTGTGTGACCGACCTTAAAAATGCTGTTGATATTTTTCCAAGTAGTATCATTGCCGGCATGATAAATATTAAAGCTATGCCTTATTTTGAAATAGATGAGGGCGAAAAAAAATCGATAGATGCCGCTGAATTTCTCTGAGAGTAAAATCATATGAATATGGATGATTTGTCAGCAAAACTCGATGATTTTGATCATTTTTATAATGATGAATTAAAACCCCTGCTTGAAAGTCTAGAAACCAAAAGAAAAGAGGCCTATTCGACCTTTATTAAGGTGGTGATTGGGGTGATGGTGATCTTCATAACGATTGCAATTTTGCTAAAAAATATTGATCAAATGGTGTTTGTGGCAGTGCCGGCGTTTCTTATTGTCGGTTATTTTTATCGCAAAATGGCAATTTTTAGGGCGCAGGCAAAACATATGATTATGCCTGAGATTTGTACGCGACTTGGCATGACCTATCATCAAAAACCCCGCAATAATGCTACGCAAATGTTCCGTACTCTTTCATTAATACCAAGCTATGATGAAAAGAAATTAGAGGACGAGGTTAGAGGGTGCATAGATGATGTGGATTTTAACTTATTTGAAGCAAAGCTGATTAATGTTAGCCGCGATAGTAAAGGCCGAACAACAAGAAATACTGTTTTTAAAGGACTGCTTGCGAATTTCGATTTTCATAAAAACTTTGTCGGCACAACAGTGGTTTCTGGGGATTTAACGGCGCTTGGTAATTTTCTTACGGGTTGGGCAAAGGGCGGTGATAGGGTAAAGCTAGAAGACCCTGAATTTGAAAGCAAATTTGAGGTTCATTCAACGGATCAAGTTGAAGCGCGTTACCTGCTAACCCCATCATTGATGGAACGGATTTTGAAATTTAGTAATATGGCAAATGTTAAAGGTCTCGAATTGGCTTTTCATGACAGGCATTTATTTATGTCGATAAAACGAGACAAACAATATTTTGAAGGTGGCGGTTATGATTTAGATGACCTAAAATATATTAAAGAAAATATCAAAGACATTACATTTATATTTGATATTATAAACCAATTGAATTTAGCACAAAACACCAAAATATAAGTTTAGGATTTTTTAAAATGATCGACTGCCAAAAACACTTATTTGATATTCCAGATGATGTGACATATTTAAATGCCGCCTATATGGCCCCAATTTTAAAATCTTCGGCGCAGGTTGGTAAAGTGGCCGTGGCGCAAAAATTACACCCTTGGGAAATAACCATTGATGATTTTTTCGGACTGCCCAAAACAGCCTGCGGTTTATTTGCTAGTCTCATTGACAGTGCTGAGGACTGTATTGCGATTGTGCCTTCCGCTTCTTACGGAGTTGGTACGGCCACTAAAAATTGTAAACTAGAAAAGGGTCAGAAAATCATCGTTTTGGCGGATCAATTTCCGTCTCATGTCTACCCTTGGCAGGAAGTGGCACGCGACAAAGACGCCATCATTGAAACAATCCCATGGCCCGCTGACGATGATTGGACCGCTGCACTTCTTAATGCCATTGATCAGACGACAGCAGTGGTCGCTTGCCCGCAGGCCCATTGGACCAATGGAACTTCGGTTGATTTAGTGGCGGTTGGCAAAAAATGTCGCGCGGTTGGTGCGGCCTTAGTGCTTGATCTTACCCAGTCGCTTGGGGTTATGCCTTTTTCTGTAAAGGATGTTGATCCTGATTTTATGATTGCCGGTTCTTATAAATGGCTACTTGGTCCTTATAGCTACGGTTATATGTATGTAGCCCCGCGTCATCATAATGGTATTCCGCTCGAAGAAAACTGGATTGCTCGTAAAGATTCAGAGGATTTCTCACGCCTTGTTGATTATAAAGATCCGTATCAACCGGGGGCAGGGCGTTTTCATATGGGGGAAAAAAGTAATTTTATAAATGCTCCTATAGCCATTGATGCTTTGAAAAAATTTAACGAACTAGGCGTGGATAATATTTCGGCATACTTAAAAACTTTGACTAATTATGTAGCGGAAAAATCCGATGAAATAGGCTTGAATGTGGCGCGTGATAAATTTCGCGCTCCCCATTTGATCGGCATAAATTTCAAAGACGGCGTCCCTTCACATATTGCGCCGATGCTGGCGAGTAATAAAGTTTTTGTCAGCGTGCGCGGTCAAAGCATCCGTGTCGCCACTCACATCTATAATGATAAGGCAGACATTGACCGCTTATTCACTCTTCTGCAAAATGAAATATGATCGATGGTGGCTAATATTGAAATAGAACGAAAATTTCTCATTAAAACCCAGCCTGATGGTGTTGCTGAGCGACAGCTAAATATTCGCCAAGGATACATTGCGCGTGAGGGTGCTAATACAGTTCGAATTCGCCAACAAGATGAAAAATACATTCTCAGTATAAAAACCGCGCGCAAAGAGGGTGGGCGAAACGAGCTGGAATATGAAATTTCATCAGATGAAGGCCAAGTTCTTTTTGCTAGTTTAAGCCATCCCGCCATTGTTAAAACGCGCCATATATATGATATAGACGGCTTAATATGGGAAGTGGATATTTTTTCAGGCGCCAACCAAGGGCTGATTATTGCAGAGGTAGAATTAACTTCTATAGATCAAAAAATAGCGTTACCAGATTGGATCGGGCCAGAGGTTACAGATTTAAGTAAATTCTATAACGCCAATTTAGCATACGCCCCTTTTGAAAACTGGCGTATTAATTATGCTGATTTGATCAGTAGGCTCGCCGATTAGATTATTTCTTAACCAATACTTCATAGGCGGTTTTTACTTGTTGGAATTTTATGGCGCTATCGGCGTCGCCCATGTTGGTATCGGGGTGGTATATTTTTACGAGCCGGCGGTAGGATGCTTTAATATCAATATTGGTGGCGTCCGTATCAAGGTCTAATATTTCAAGTGCATCGGCGCGGCGTTCTTCTTTGCCGTAAACAGTTTCCCCGCCCATATAAGTGCTGCTACCACTATAACCACGACTTTTTCTTAGTTCTTCTTGGGCTCGTTTATAGGCTTCTTCTTTGGTCAGCCCTTCGAAATAATTCCAGTTTTTATTAAATTGCGCCACATGGGGTTGGCAAAAATACCATTTTTCTTTGCTGTCTGGCATTTTAGGGGCGGGATAATCGCCGGGCTTGTCGCAACCGTCATAATCACAAATCCGCACCGAAACCGGGTCACGTTCGCTGGTATATTCGCCCCATTTGGGAAAAGTCCATGATTTGGATCGTGACATTCAGCATTCCTTAGATTAAAAAAACATAACTAACAATATTTATAAAACAATCACAAGCAATATTTAAGGTATTTTTGTAAATGGTCGTCAGAAACGCACAAAAAACGCAAAGTTATGAGCTTGCTAAACTGATAGAGCATGCCGCAAAAGGCGACCTTGATCATGGTCTTGATTATTATGCATGGTCACAAAGTGCCGTGGATGGTCAAGACCCTTATCAGGTCGGAAGTGATATAATCGCCTCTGAACAAGAGAAATATACATATAATAATATACGAATTATAGAATGTGAGGGGAAAATAGCGGCTCTTGCCTTGTCTTATATAATAGTTAAAAAAACCAAACAAGAATTAGAGGCAGTTTTAGAATTATTTAAAACATTCAGTATTCTTGTTCAAACTGTTGTCGGGTCCTATTATTTAGATAGCTTTGTGGTTGAGGCTGATTTTCGCGGCAAAGGATTCAGTAGAGTTCTGCTCGCAGATACCATTGAAGTGGCGAGAAAATCTAAGGCTCGCGATATTTGTTTGCTCTGCTTTGAGCAAAATACATTGGCGCTCGGCCTTTATGAAAAATATGGTTTTAAAATAACCAACAAAGCAAAAGCGATATGCCATCCAGCGTTACCCTACCAAGGAAATATACTGCTTTTAACCAAGACGTTATAAATATCATTACTCATAGGATAAAAAAATAGGGAACTGCCAGCCTGATTATTTGGCCGACAATTCCCTATTTGTAATTTATATTTTTTTAAAGGGTAGGGCCAGCCGCCTTCACGCTGTCATCTACATGGTCTTCAAATTCAACGAAGTTTTCTTTAAATAATCCGGCGAGGTGACGGGCTTTTTGATCATAAGCATCGCCGTCGGACCATGTGCCGCGAGGGTCAAGAACGGCGCTATCAACACCGGGGCAAGATAACGGCACTTCAAAACCAAAATTAGCATCGGTGCGAAATTCAACATCATTAAGGCTGCCATCAAGAGCTGCGTGCAAAAGAGCGCGGGTATATTTTATGGGCATGCGCGACCCTACACCATAAACGCCACCCGTCCAGCCCGTATTAACAAGCCAACATTTTACATCACCGTCAGCGATTTTTTTACGCAGAAGGTTGCCGTAAACCGATGGATGGCGCGGCATAAACGGCGCACCAAAGCATGTTGAGAATGTTGCTAGTGGCTCTTTACCAAGGCCTTTTTCAGTGCCTGCTACCTTGGCGGTGTAACCTGACAAGAAATGATACATGGCCTGTTCAGGAGTAAGACGTGCCATGGGCGGCATAACACCAAAAGCATCAGCGGTTAGCATAATGACATTTTTAGGATAACCTCCTGGGGCGCCTTCGGTTGTATTGGGGATTGATGTAATAGGATAAGCTGAGCGAGTGTTTTCAGCCAAACTACCATCATCAAGGTCAATTTCGCGGCTATCAGGGTCAATCACAACATTTTCAAGCACGGAACCAAACATTCGGGTTGTGTTATAAATTTCTGGTTCAGCCTCTTCGCTTAAACGAATGACTTTAGCATAACAGCCCCCTTCAAAGTTAAAGATGCTATCATCTGACCATCCATGCTCATCATCACCGATCAGTTGACGTGTAGGATCGGCGGAAAGGGTTGTTTTGCCCGTGCCAGAAAGACCAAAGAATACCGCTGTATCACCCTTTTTGCCAATATTAGCGGAACAATGCATGGGCATGATGCCTTTTTCAGGGAGCAAGTAATTAAGGATCGAGAAGACTGATTTTTTCATTTCACCAGCGTATGAAGTGCCGGCAATGAGCACTAGTTTGCGGCCGATATTAATGGTGATTACTGTTTCTGAATTGGTGCCGTCAGTTTTGGGGTCTACTTTAAATTCTGGTGCGTGAAGAATGGTAAAATCAGGGGCAAAATCATTAAGATCTTTATGATCGGGTCTTACTAATAAATTACGGATAAAAAGACTATGCCAAGGCGATGGGCTAATGGCTCTTACTGAAATCCTATAGTTAGGGTCTGTACCGCCGTAAAGGTCTTGGACATAAAGATCGCGCTTATTTAGGTAGGCGAGGATTTTAGCTTCGATTTTATCAAAATTTTCTTCGCTGATGCCTTTATTGACGTCTCCCCACCAGATATTATCTTTGGAAGATGGCTCAATGACCATAAATTTGTCATTGGCGCTACGGCCTGTGTGTTGACCTGTTTCAACCACAAGGGCGCCACCTTTGCCAATGATACCAAGTCCGGCTTTGATGGTGTGTTCATATAGAATTTCCGCTCCGAGATTCCAGAAAACATCTTTGTCAGAGTTTATATTTTGGTTTTCTATGCCATTAATACTGACATATTGCCCAAGGTTATTCATTTTACGTCCCTTTATAAATTATTACTCAATAGATTACTTTATAGATTACTTTGTAGATTAAAAAATCATTTTAAGGGCTATAGTAATACTGGAAATGCTTCTTATTCAAAAATCCATTTTGAGAATTTTTTCAAACTATTGATTCATAAGGATAAAAATGTCACATTTGTGACACTTTTATAGCCCAATCTTTTAAGTTCATAGATTTAAGCATGATACGCTATATTAAGATTCGCTACAAAAAGGAAAATCATAAATGTCACCATTAATTACTCTTGTCGATGATGATCAAAATATATTGGCTTCTGTCAGTATGGCTCTTGAAAGTGAAGGTTTCAGTGTTAGAACCTATACGGACGGCGCCAGCGCTCTTGAAGGCATGAGCAAAGATCCCGGTGATCTTGCTGTTCTTGATATTAAAATGCCGAGGATGGACGGCATGGAGCTGTTGCGAAGGCTTCGTGAGAAACAATCACTCCCCGTTATTTTTCTGACTTCTAAAGATGATGAAATTGATGAGATGCTTGGTCTTAAAATGGGTGCTGATGATTATATAAGTAAACCTTTTTCCCAACGACTTCTTATTGAACGGATCAAAACAATATTGCGTAGAATGGACGCCATTAAAAAAGCTAAATCTGAAGATCAAGACGAAGATGGGGTGATTATACGCGGACGTTTGAAAATTGACCCTATCCGTCATATTTGTGATTGGGCCGGTAAAGATGTAAAATTAACGGTGACAGAATTCCTTATTTTACAAGCATTGGTACTGCATCCGGGGCACGTTAAAAGTCGTGACCAATTGATGGATGTTGCTTATAATGATGATGTTTATGTGGATGACCGAACTATTGATAGTCATATAAAAAGACTGCGTAAGAAATTTCGTATCGTTGATGATAAATTTGATGGTATAGAGACATTATACGGTGTCGGATATAGGTATAGTGAAAGCTAAGAAAAAGTATATCAAAAGAAAGAGGCGGTTAATATCCCCTCTGACATCGCGCATTTTGGCGGTTAATCTTTTCGCGCTTATTTTTCTTGGTGGTGGTGTGCTTTATGTGGATCAATTGCAAGATACCTTGCTTGAATCGCGCATAGATGAGTTGGTTAAAGACGCTAAAATTATGGCGGGTGCTTTAGGTGAGGCGGCCACGGGCGGTGCGGATACCACAGAATTAATGCTTGATCCGGCTAAAAATATTCTCAGCCGTTTGGTAAGTGTGACCAACATTCGCACGCGATATTTTAGTATTAATAATGAGCTGTTAATTGATAGCCGTGACCTTGCTATCAGTCAGGTAGTGGTGGTTGATACCATGCCTAAAAAGCTTGATCTTAAAGATTTTTGGCAGATCATCAATAGTGAAGTGGGCGCCCTGCTTGATAAAATCCAAAAGCGTGATGATTTGGAAATATATCGTGAGGTTGAAGATGAAACGGCGGCAGATTACCCCGAAATATTGAGCGCATTAGAGGGAGATGTGAGCAGTAAAGTTCGCAAATTATCCAAAGATAGTGATATTATTACCGTGGCCGTTCCCGTTCAAAGGTTTCGGCGGGTTCTTGGTGCACTGATGCTTTCGGCAGACACGCGTGATATATATACGACGGTTCAGGATGTTCGCTTAACCATTATTAAATTCTTTTTTGTCTCGCTTTTCATTACTTTATTAATGTCGATATTTTTGGCAAAAACCATCGTGCGTCCCGTGCTAAGGTTGGCCCATTCAGCCGATAATATTAGCTTAGGGGGCAAGTCTTATATTCCAGATTTATCATCAAGAAATGATGAAATTGGTGATCTTTCACGGTCCTTGAAAGAAATGACGAAAACATTAGCCACGCAAATGGACGGGGTGGCAAGCTTTGCGGCTGATGTCTCGCACGAATTAAAAAATCCGATAACCTCCTTGCGCAGTGCGATAGAGACTTTGGAATATGCGAAAACCGAAGAAAACAGAAAAAAATTAAGAGATATTATCAGTGATGATGTCAGGCGTTTAGATCGTTTGATCTCGGATATTTCAGATGTATCACGTTTAGATGCACAAATGTCGCATGCCTCAATGAAAAAAGTTAATATGACGGCTTTGCTGGAAACTTTGATTGATATTTATCTCACCACTCAACAGAAAACTCTGCCTCATCTTCATCTGGATATTAAAAAACGTCGTTTTAAAACCCGCGACGGAAAACCCGCACCTTATTTTGTTATGGGGCTTGATGGTCAGTTAGGCCAGGTGATCCGTAATTTATTGGATAATGCCATTTCATTTTCCAATCAAAATAGTCATATTTGGGTCAAATTACAGCGCCTTAATAATATGATTGAAATTGTCGTAGAAGACGAAGGTGTTGGTATTCCCCAAGATAAACTTGATAATATATTCGACCGCTTTTATTCTGAACGCCCTAAAGGCGAAGCTTTCGGCAAACATTCAGGGTTAGGCCTAAGTATTTGTAAACAGGTTATTGATGCGCACGGCGGTGAAATTTATGCTGAAAATAGATATGATAAATCAAAAAATATTATCGGCGCTCATTATGTAGTATTAATTCCTCTAGCACAGGAATAAAGGTTAAAAAATGACATTATACCACGCAACTTGCGTTAATTTTGAAGGGAAAGGCATTTTAATTCTTGGGCCGTCAGGCTCTGGAAAATCTGATCTTGCGTTAAGATTAATTGATGTGGGAGCCAGTTTAGTTTCAGATGATTATGTTGAAATAGAGGTTCAGAATGGCAAACTTATAGCCACAACCGCCCCTAATATTGAAGGCTTGATCGAAATAAGGGGGGTCGGCTTGATTAAAGTCGATTATATAAAATCAACCAGTCTTGCACTGGTGCTTGATTTAGTGAATTTTAAAGAAATTGAAAGGCTTCCTGACTCAGAATTTTTTAGTCATGATGATTGTCAAATTCCCTCTTTTAAATTTGATGCATTTGGCCTTTCTAGCGTTGCAAAAATTAGAATAATATTAAAGAACCAAGGGTAAGACTGTTAAATTAATTGACATAGTCTTTAATATAATCTTACTTTATGTCTAAACTATTTGGGACTTTTTATGACTATTAAGAAACAAGTGTCGGCTAAAAAAAACAAAACCCTTAACCTGCTGCTCGTGACTGGCATGTCGGGGGCTGGAAAGTCATCGGCCTTGGATATTCTTGAAGATATTGATTATGAAGCCATTGATAATTTACCAATAAATTTATTGCCCAGTCTGATTGATTTGGCCTTAAAAAATGATCCCAGCCGTACCAACCCTGCTTTGGCCATTGGTGTTGATGCTCGAACCCGTAATTTCCAAGCGGATAATATCCTTAAAGTCCTTAAAAAGATCCGTGAGCAAGACAATATTAATCTTAAAATTCTTTATTTCGATTGTAGTAATGATGTGTTGGCCTCTAGATTTACAGAAACGCGTCGCCGTCATCCTATGGCCAAAAAACGCCCTGTTAGTGATGGTATAATAAGAGAGCGGCAAATGATGGAAATTATCAAAGCACAGAGTGATTATATTTTTGATACGTCTAATTTGAGTATTCCAGACTTTAGACGGATGCTGGTTCAGCATTTTGAGCGGGTAGTCAGTGACAGCTTAAGCATTTCAATATGCTCGTTTGCTTATCCAAAAGGATTACCAAGAGACGCCGACTTGGTTTTTGATGTGAGATTTTTACGTAATCCTCATTATGATAAAAACTTAAGACCAAAAACTGGCAAAGATAAAGTGGTTGCTGATTATATATTGGCTGATCCTGTTTTTAAGAATAATTGGGACAAAATGTCATCGCTGATCGTTTCATTATTACCTGAATATAAGAAAGAGGGAAAATCATACCTAACCATTGCCATTGGCTGTACGGGTGGGCAACATCGTTCCGTATTCATAGCGGAAAAATTGAATGAAACATTACAGGATGAAAATTACAAGGTTAATTTACATCATAGAGAATTATCACTTTGAGCAAACAATATGATATTTTATGATTAAACTTAAGTTGTCGAAAATATAAAAATTAATTATAATAAGATAATAGTCTCTAATATAGAAAAGGTTTAAGAATGATTGGTATGGTGATTGT
>CALDNY010000025.1 GCA_937914685.1 uncultured Kordiimonadaceae bacterium | reverse complement strand
TAATAAGCTGGAAAAATTAATCGACCACGCTCAAGGAATGGGCGTCACGCTTCATCGGGCCTTTGATGTCACGCCCGATACCTCAGAAGCACTAGAGATGGCCATAGAGCTTGGTATTGAACGAATATTAACCTCAGGCCAACGTGAAACGGCGATGGAAGGAGCCCTTAAGATTAAATCTATCATTGAGGAGGCGACGGGGCGTATATCGATTATGCCTTGCTCAAAAATAAATCCACTTTCTGTTGAAAGCTTGTTTAAAATATTTAAAGTAAGTGAGATTCATTCATCATGTAGAACCTTGGTGCAAAGTCCCTATTTAAAATCCGCACCATCTATGGCTCCAGGCGATGATTTTTCAAGACATATAACCGACCCGATTAAGATAAAAGCACTGGTGGAAAAATTAGCAACCTATTAAAAATTAGCAACCTATTAAAGAGGAAGAAAAATGAAACATCCTAAAAAATTAATGATTGCGATAGCTGTATTATTGACCATGTCCTGCTCCAAGGAAGATGCGCAAATAAGCACAGATCATAAATTATTCGAGGATGTACCAGAGGGCGCACAGGCGGTCTCTCTCCTTGGGAAATCGCTATTTTCAAAGCCAGCAAGCCAAAAATCCCTTGATAATTTAACCGCAGCAAAAGCCACTTATGATGCGGACCCAATGGACGCAGATAATATAATCTGGTACGGAAGACGCGCGGCATATACAGGCGATTTTAGACGGGCTATTGAGATTTTCTCAGAAGGAATTGCCAAACATCCAGAAGATTCGCGCATGTATCGCCACCGTGGTCATCGTTATATTACCATTCGTGAGTTTGACCGTGCCATTGCCGATTATGAAATTGCAGCAAAATTAATCGAAGGACAAGAAGACAGTATCGAACCCGACGGCGCTCCAAATCCGCTTGGTATTCCCGTATCAAGTCGCCATAGT
Source organism: uncultured Kordiimonadaceae bacterium (assembly GCA_937914685.1). Classification (GTDB taxonomy): domain Bacteria; phylum Pseudomonadota; class Alphaproteobacteria; order Sphingomonadales; family Emcibacteraceae; genus Pseudemcibacter. The sequence goes on along the minus strand of CALDNY010000025.1, from coordinate 9,187 downwards.
AATATTTGGTATCATTTAGGATTGTCATATTATTTAGTTCATGATTGGGAAAATGCCCTGCGTGCTTATCAAACGGGTCATGATCTACAGGTCAATGATGATAATATCGTCTCTACTGCCCATTGGATTTATATGATTTTACGGCGCATGGGGCGTGATAAAGAAGCAGAAGCGGCCTTGGTGAATATAAGTAAAGATATGAATGTCATTGAGAATTTTTCTTATCATAATCTTGATCTTTTTTATAAAGGAGAAATTCCAGCCCAAACCATGCTTGATGTTGATCCTAATGATCCAAGTGGCGCCTCTGTCGCTTATGGTGTGGCTAATTGGTATTATTATAATGGTGAAGTGGATAAAGCCTACGATCTTATGGAGCGTTTTATGAAAACGGATAGTTGGGGCGCTTTTGGCTTTATCGCAGCAGAGGTTGATCTTAGTAAAAGATGAAATTAAAATCAGCTCTAGAAATAAAGCAACTTTTTTCAAGTGACCAAGAAGTTGCTTTTATCGATATTCGTGAGGCCGCGCAATATGGAGCGGGTCATCCCTTTTTTGTCTCCCACGTGCCTTATAGTATTTTGGAAAGCCGAATTTTAGAATTTGTGCCTTGTTTTAAGACCATAATGGTTTTGATAGATGATAATGACGGGGTCGCCCATAAAGCCGCCGATCATCTAGAAAATATGGGTTACGACAACATCCTGATCGTGGACGGGGGCATCGCAGCATGGAAAGCCGCTGGTTTTACCCTTTATGAAGGGATTAGTGCACCGTCAAAATCATTCGGCGAAGTGGTAGAGCATGCCTTAGAGACCCCTTCTATTACGGCGATTGAGCTTAAAGAGAGAATGGATAAAGGGGATCAATTTATCTTGCTTGATGGTCGCACACCGGCGGAATATATGAAAATGACTATTCCCGGTTCCCGCTCTTGCCCTAACGCTGAATTGTCTCTTCGTTACAGCGAAATGGTCAAAAATTCTGACATAGACATTATCATCAATTGCGCAGGTCGTACCCGAAGCCTGATTGGCGCACAAACTTTGCGCACATTAGGCATTAGTAATAAAGTTTATGCCTTGGAAAATGGCACAATGGGTTGGAAATTAGCAGGCTTTGAACTTGAATATGATGCAAAGCGCATGTATCCAGAGCATTTAAGCAAAGATGTCCTTGATAAAGCCCACCATAAAGCCCAACAATTAAGGGATCAATATGCCATTGATGTCATTGATCAGCAGACATTGGAAGATTGGCAAAAAAAGAGCGACCACACCACATATTTATTTGACGTGAGAACATTAGAAGAATTTGAACAAGGCCACGTCAAAAATGCAAGACACGCACCGGGCGGACAATTGGTGCAAGCCACAGATCAATGGTTTGCAACAAGAAATGGACGAATTGTCCTTTATGATAACCATCAAATTCGCGCGGTAATGACGGCGATCTGGCTTAAAGGCATGGGCCATGACGCTGTTATATTGCATCATTGTGATCTTATTCAAGAAAGTCCTGATCAAAAGCGTTTTTCAGAGACGACAATTATTAACGCCGATGAAATGGCACAAAAAATTCAAACGGGCGCGAGCCTACTTGATGTACGCTCAAGTCAAAATTACCGTGATGGTCATATTGAAGGGGCTAAATGGGGCGTCCGACCTAGATTAACGGGAGGGCAAGATATTATTATCATTGCCGATAATATTATCGTTGCTGATCTTGTGGCTAAGGATATTGGCAATGATGCTTTGATTTATTTGGGGGACGTTGATCAGTGGAACGCTATTGGCTTAAAAGTGATTTCAACCCCTAATCATCCGCCTGATGCGGAGCGCATAGATTTTCTATTCCATACCCATGATCGCCATAGCGGCAATATGGCGGCGGCACGGGAATATTTACGCTGGGAAACGGGCCTCGTAGATCAGATGGATGATCAGGAACGCGCCACATTAAAGCCTTTGTTATAATCCTCTATAACGGCCAGACCCACGCAATCATTGGCAATGCGACAATGGTTATGATGATTTCTAATGGTAATCCCATGCGCCAATAATCACCGAATTTATAACCGCCGGGTCCCATGATCAGTGCATTATTTTTGTGACCAATCGGCGTTAGGAAGGCGCAAGAGGATGAGACGGCGACAGCCATCAGGAAACTATCGGGGTTAGCCTCTAACGAATGAGCCATACTGACGGCAATGGGAGCCATCATAACTGCGGTGGCGACATTATTCATTAAATCAGACAATGTCATGGTGACAATGAAAAGTATGGCCATTACGAAAAAAGCCGAATGACCAATTGAAATATCCAAGATAGCCGCGGCAATAAGTTCAGTAGTTCCTGTGCTTTCAAGTGCTCCACCAATAGGGATCATTGATGCCACAAGTACGATTACGGGCCAATCAATGGTGTGGTATAAATCACGAACGGGAATGATCGAGAAGAGCACCATGCCAAGGGCAGCAATAGCCAATGCTATTGTAAGGCTTGCAAAGCCGGTGGCTGCCGCCGTAATAGCCCCCGCAAGCAGCAGGATGGCAATCCCACCATGACCGCGTTTACCCATGGCAAAGCCGCGTGCGGCCAAAGGAAGCAGACCCAAGCGGTCCATAGATTTGGTCATACTATCATTATCACCTTGCAAAAGCAGCACATCCCCAGACTTAAAGACCAGTTGATGTAATTGTTTTTGTATTTTTTGGCCTTGGCGCGAAACCGCCAGCAAGTTTAAGGCAGAACGGGATTTAAGACGTATTTCACCAATTTTGCGGCCAATGACGCGACTATCAGCAGAAACCACAGCCTCTTGCAATGCGACATCATCAGAAAATAGTAATGATTTATCATATTTGCCGCCGACAATTTCCAAATTTAATTTATGGGAAAAGGCGTCCAATTCTTTTGGACCTGCATTAAGGATAATAATATCTGATTGTTTAATGATCCGAGAACGGCTTAGGCGTAATATTCTCTTACCATCGCGGATTAGTCCCGCGATACGCACGTCACAACTATCGGCTGTTTCATCAAGTTCCTTTATGGTTTTGTCAATGGCTAATGATCCTTCACCGACAAGGCATTCCGCCACATAATCATCAATATCAAACATTTCATCAGAGGCGGATTTTGCCTGACGTTCTTTTGGTAATAATCGCCATCCAATAGTGCCTAGGAAAAACACCCCAACAATGGCAACTACAAGACCGACAGGCGAAAAATCAAACATTGAAAATGGTTGACCTGAAACGGTCTCTCTATAATGTGCGATCACAATATTGGGCGGCGTGCCGATCAAGGTAACAAGTCCCCCTAATATAGAGCCAAAGGATAATGGCATTAAAAGTAGAGCAGGGGAACGTTCAGCTTTTTTGGCACTATCTATTGTTGCGGGCATTAAAAGTGCTAAGGCGGCCACATTATTCATCAATGCCGATAATATGGCAGAAAAGCTCGACATGATGGTAATTTGCAAAAATAGACTTTTTAAGGGCGGTACTACAATATGGGCAATGCGGTCAATTACCCCTGATATTGCAAGGCCGCTACTGATGATAAGCACAGCGGCGACAGTGATGACCGCAGGATGAGAAAAGCCATTAAAGGCATCTTCTGGCGAAATAACACCACTAACAACGCTTATCATTAAAGCGCTAAAGGCAACGACGTCATAACGCCAACGACCCCAAAGAAAAAATATAAAGACCCCAACTAATATAACGAGAATAGTGATTTGTTCATTGGTCAAATTATTTTTCCTTAAAAACTTAGTGTGATATTTTAAATTCGATAATTATCTATAAATTGCTAAAAATGATGCTAGGGTACTATTAATAAAAATAAAACTAAAAAAATAGGTTTGGGGCGATGGTTGAAAAATATTCAATGCTGTTTTTGTATTTAGGTATACTGGTTTTGCTCAGTATAGTGGCTTCAAAACGCGTTAAAAATATTAAAGATTATGTGACAGGAAATAAATCTCTTGGTTATTGGGTTGCTGCTTTTTCGGCCCAAGCGACGGGGGAAAGTGCGTGGTTATTGCTTGGTGTTACGGGTATGGGCGCGATGGTTGGCTTTAGCGCTTATTGGGTTGTGGTTGGAGAGCTTTTTGGTGTGACGATCGCTTGGTTTTTTATGGCGGAGCGTTATAAAAAGCTAACCGATCATTATGATAGTTTGACCATGATAGATTATTTAGTGAGCAGGTTTAAAACGAAAACCCATAGTTTGAGAATTATCGCTTCTGTTTCGTTAACTGTTTTTATCCTTATTTATATCAGCGCACAAATTGATGCGACCGGGTCTGCCTTTGAACGCTTCCTTGATTGGGATTATCATACGGGCGCTATTGTTGGATTCTTGATCGTTGTCAGTTATAGCGTCATTGGCGGTTTTCTTGCGGTGGCTTGGACGGATATGTTTCAAGGAATCATTATGGTAGTGAGCCTTGTTGCTTTGCCACTGACGGCTTATTTAATGTTAGGATCTTCTGACCATGTCTATCAGACATTACATAGCTTAGATCCTGGTCTTGTTAATATTTGGGGTAATGGTGGCTTTACGCCGATGAATTTTGCAATTGTCCTTGGCATGATGTTGATCGGTTTGGGCTTTATGGGCTCACCGCAGGTTTTTGCCCGTTTTTTAGCGTTAAAAAATATAAATGAAATTAAAAGAGGTCGGTGGGTGGCTCTTGCTTTCACTTTACTTGTGGACGTATCGGCGGTCAGTATTGGTGTTCTGGGCCGCTATCTTTTTACTGAAACTGGTGTTGATCCTGTAGAAGTGTTGGGTAATGGCGCGCAGAATGTATTGCCTACATTGGTTGAACATGTTTTTCCTATAATTATTGTTGGGCTTTATGTAGCGGCAGTATTATCGGCAATTATGTCAACGGTATCCTCTTTATTAATTGTCGCGGCGGGCTCTATTACTCATGATATATATCGAAAAATATATGATGAGGAGCTGTGCGGTGAAAAATCAGCAAGGGTATCAAGATTACTTACAGTTATTTTTTCTATTTTGGCATTAGCGTTGGCAATGATTGTTTCATTTGTCTCACCTGACCGAACTATTTTTTGGTTTGTTATCTTTGGTTGGTCTGGCATTGCTGCAACATTTTGCCCTATGGTGATCATGTCACTATTTTGGAAAGGATTCACCGCCAATGGCGCAATTGCGGCTATGATCGCAGGATTTATCGGCACGATCATGGTGAAATTTGTACTTTCGGAAATGGATTTCATTGGCGACTATTTTGTGGCTATGGAAACAATGCCTCCCGCTTTTTTATGTTCTTTTATTGTGGGATATATTGTGAGTATAATGAAGCCAGATAAAATACTAGCACAACAATATGAACAAGAATTACAAATCATTGATAAAGGGGAATATTAAAATGGATAGACGTAAATTTTTACAATCAACCGCCGCATTAGCATCGGTTTCACTTGTTGGGAATTCTATGATCGCTCATGGTCAAGGGGCATTAGATAAAGACAGTGATGCTTATTGGAAAACCATTATGGACCAATATAAAGTTACCGATGAATTTATTAATTTAAACGCAGGTCATTGGGGAATTATGTCCCAACCTGTGATGGAAGCTTTTTTTAATCATACCCGTTTCATCAATGCCTATAGCTCACAATATATGGGTTCTGGACGTGCGGCAAACCCAAATGCGCGCAGTTTTTATGCCGAGCGCGCCGAAATTCTTGAGATGTTGGCTAAAAAATTGGGGGTTAATAGTGATGAATTGGTCTTTACAAGAAATGTCACTGAATCCTTACAACTTTTAATCAGCGGTTATAATAAATTAAAGCCTGGCGATACGGTTCTTTATAGTGATGCGGCATACTATAGTATGAAGGCGGAGATGCGTCATCTTAAGGTTCACCGTAAAGCCAAAGTAGTTCAATTAAAAGTGCCCGACCCTGCCACATATGAAAATCAAATTGCTGTATTCGAGCAAGGAATTAAAGACAATCCAGGCACAAAATTGCTGCTCATTACTCATATGTCTAATCATACGGGGGTCATTATTCCTGTTAAGGAAATTACTGCCATGGCCCGTTCACATGGTGTTGATGTTATTGTTGATGCGGCTCATTCTTGGGGGCAATATGATTTTGATTTTGCTGATATGAATTTAGATTTTGTTGGCTTTAATCTTCATAAATGGATCGGTGCGCCGCTAGGGGTCGGTTTAATATATATCCGCAAAGACCGAATGTTAGATATTGATACCAAAAGCAGCAAAGGCCCTCCTGGTAATGTTGATATAAACAACCGTGTGCAAACGGGAACCATGAATATGGCCGCAGTTATGAGCGTTAAGGACGCGTTAAATTTTGTTGATGATATTGGCATTAAGCATATTGATCGCCGCTTTAAAGCGTTGCGTCATGAATGGGTTAAAGAATTTCTTGATGATGATCGCGTTGATATTCTCAGCCCAGAAGATGAGCGTATGCACGCGGGCTTAACCTCGTTTCGCATTAAGGCCCATAAAGATACCCGCGAGCTTGGTAAAACGCTTCTTAGAGATTATCACATAAATACAGCTCCAATTCCCAATATCAATGCTATCCGTGTGTCACCGGGGCTTTATAGCTCCAAGGCAGACATGGCAGTGCTTGGTGTTGCCATAAAAGATATTATGAACAAAATGTAGTAGGATTAGATAATGAATAGGCGCAAATTCTTACAATCATCGGCGGCGATGGCCACTGTTGCTATGGCTAACAGACCTCTAATGTCATTGGCAGAAGAAATTAGATTAGCGAATGATGAAAATTTTTGGAAAATCATTCGCGCCCAATATGAAGTAACCGATGATATTATCAATTTGGAAGCGGGTTATTGGGGCATTATGTCAATCCCAGTAACGCAAGCTTATATGAGGAATGTTCATTTTGTTAATCAAAATAGTTCCTACTATGTGAGGCGCAAATACGGCCAAGATTATAATGCTATCATTAAACGTTTAGCCTTAAAACTTGGTGTTAGGGAAGATGAGCTGGTATTGACGAGAAACGCCACAGAAGCTCTGCAAAGCTTGATCAATGGTTATAATAAATTAAAACCCGGCGATAGCATTATTTATGCGGATCTCGATTATGGCAGCATGCAGTCGGAAATGCGCTACCTTGAAAAATACCGTAAAGTGACTGTGGTGAAAATTAATTTGCCAGAGCCGGCTTCTTACGAAAATATCATTGCAGCTTATGAACAGGCCTTAAATGATAATCCAAAATGTAAGATGATCTTATTAACCCATGTTAGTAATCGTACTGGATTAATCACACCAGTTAAAGAAATCGCTGCTATGGCAAAAGCGCGCGGCGTTGATGTAATTCTTGATGCGGCTCATTCATGGGGGCAGTTTGATTTTGATTTTCAAAGTCTTGGCGTCGATTTTGTCGGTTTTAATCTTCATAAATGGATCGGTGTGCCGCTTGGTGTTGGGCTACTTTATATTCGTAAAGACCGTATCTTAGATATTGATCCTTTACGCGGTGAGGGTGGTCCTGATAATGATAATGTCCGCACCCGGGTTCATACAGGAACTATGAATTTTGCTGCTGTACGCACTATTCCTGCGGCCCTTGATTTTCGCGAAAATATCGGCATAAAAAATATTGAAAAACGACTTCGCAGTCTTCGAAATCAATGGGTTGATGGAGTTATTGATAATAAAAAAGTGGAAATTTTAACGCCGCAAGATCCCAGAATGTATGCAGGGATCACTTCTTTTAGATTAAAAGGCAAGACAAGCTATGAGGAAAATCACGCCCTTATGAATAAATTGACCGATGATTATGGTATTTTTACCGTTGCCATTAGAGATATTTATAATGGGGCGGGGATTAGGGTTAGTCCGTCACTTTATAATTCACGGGAGGATGCGGATAAATTGGCTGCCGCCATTAACCAGATTACATCTTAAATGAAAAATATTGTCTATTCGTCGTCTTCGGGATGGAGAAGTTTATTGAGATAAACAATTACATATTTAGTCATAGCATCATCAACATTTGATTGACTAGCGCCCTTCCAAGCGTTTTTAGCATCTTCATATGTCGGATAAATCCCAATAATATCTAATTGGGTTGCGTCAACATATTTTGTTTCTCTTGGGTCGACTACTTTACCTCCAAATACAAGGTATAATTGGGAATCAGGCATCTATTAAGGTCTTTCTTGATTGATTGATTATTTTTTGGAACAGTGAGCTGTGATTAGCTATTATTAGCATCATCTTCGTTAACATTAGCCAGTTCGGTACCATTAATAATATTTTTCATATATTGATTTAAGCCATTGATACCGCTACTGCTAATCCGCGCTGTAAAATCATCGCGTTGAGTAGCGACCATGCTAATACCCTCAATTTTTACATCAATGATTTTAACGACGCCGTTTTTATTACTTCTGACACGCCAATCCACATCAAGAGATTTATTTTCTGCATTAAAGGCTTTAGTGCGGATAAAAATGTCAGTTTTAGCGTGGGGTGTGACTTTATCAATGACTATTTTAGTGGTGTCTAATTTTTTTAAGCGACTGGAATTAACCTTTAAAATAAATTCAGGAAATATTTTATAATAATCACTTAATTCTTCCTTACTGGCTTTTTTGATGTGACGGCTAAGGCTGATTTTTGCGATATAGTCCAAGGCAAAGTTTTCATTGAGAATATTTCTATATTCATCAATGATTTCAGTGTCGCTAAGTTCTTTATTATTTAAAATAGCAATGGCTTTTTTGGAAAAACTTTCAATAAACTCTTTTGCTTTTTCTTGTTCCGCAGGGTCTTGGTTATTGGCAAATGCATTTTGGCTGAAAATGAAAAATGCCATCAGCAAAGACGTGGTTATAAAACCAATGATTATTTTCTTAAGTAAGCTTAAAGACTTATCAAAAGTGTCTGCTTTTGCTGTTTCTGTGTGGATAGTCTCAATTTTCATGTTTTTACCTTTAGCGTCATAGAATTTTTTCTAATTATGCACATAAACTATGATTAATTAATTAACATTGATCGTTAATTTTTTAATGTTTTTAAGTATTCTATGATGTCCTTGCGATCTTTTTCTTTTTTCAAACCAGCAAAAATCATTTTGCTTTTTTTGACAACATCTTTTGGTTTCAATAAATAAACATCAAGTGTG